>JACPGA010000238.1:0-1430 GCA_016182705.1 Deltaproteobacteria bacterium | reverse complement strand
TGGGCGAGACCGGCTCCATGAACGCCATAGCCGCCGTGTGGGCGTCAGACGTCATATTCCTCGGCGCCGGCCTGTTTGTATTTTTCCGTGCCTCGAAGGAAAAGCCCCTTAACCCGTTCTCTTTCAGTTTCGCGTCCAGGAACGGAGACGGCCAGTGAAGATACTCGAAAAACACGTCCTCTCGGAATTTCTGAGACTCCTTGTGATGGCCATGGCAGGGTTCATCGTGCTTTTCATCACGGTCGACCTTTTCGAGAACGTCGACACGCTCATGGAGCACAAGGTCCCCTTCCTGGCCTCATTCGTTTTCTTCATCTATAAACTGCCGTTCATCATAGGCCAGGTCTCCCCGGTGGCGGTGCTTGTGGCTGTGCTTCTGTCGCTGGGCATACTTTCGAAACACGGCGAGATAACCGCCATGAAGGCTGGTGGAGTAAAGCTCCTGAAGGTGGTATATCCGCTGCTGGCGGCCGGTCTGGCCATAAGCCTCGCCATAATCCTCATGAACGAATACCTTACGCCAGCGGCCCAGAAAAAGGTGGACACCTTCAGAAAACAGTGGTTCGGCGTGCAGGGCGGCACCTTCGGCAAGGAGGGCCTCTGGGTGAAGAGCGAGGGCGGGATACTGAACATCCGCCACATAGACTTCCGCGAAAACGAGCTCTTCGGCATCACGTATTACGAATTGCAGAAGCCTTTCAAGGTCACGAGCAGGGTCGAGGCGGCCTCTGCCGCGTGGCTGAATGACAAATGGGTTGCCCAAACCGCCGCCGTCTGGACATTCACGCCGGAAGGGGAGGCGTCAGGAAGCGTCAGGAACGAGTTTGTGCTCAAAGGACTTGCTGAGCCCGACGACCTCGTGAACCTTGAGAACTTTCAGCAGAACATGAGCTTCTTCGAATTGAAATATTATATCGGAGAGCTGGACAAGGACGGCTACGAGACTACGAAATACAGGATAGACCTGTGGAGCAAGATATCATTCCCGCTCGTGAACTTCATAATGGCTCTCGTGGGCATACCTTTCGCGCTCAAGACAGGCAGGCACAGCGGCATAGCGGCTGGCGTGGGCCTCAGCATCGTCATAGCCTTCAGCTACTGGATGGTCTACGCCCTTACGAGGTCTTTAGGCCAGGGCGGGATGGTCCCGCCCCTCATGGCAGCCTTTTTCCCTGACATTCTTTTCCTGGCGATAGGCTCGCTCATGTACGGCTACGTGAAGCAGTAGTTATTCCCGCCCCTTTTTAAATTCGATCTCATTCAGATTACGGAGCGCGTCCTCAAAGCCGGGATTTATGGAAAGCGCGGCCCTGAACTCTGAAGCGGCCTCTTCCGGCCTGCCCATTTTCATATAAGCTAGCCCCAGGCTGCCCCGGGCCCTGTAATGGCTGGGGGCCTGCACCAGAAGGGCCTCAAACTGCCCTACGGCC
>JACPGA010000241.1 GCA_016182705.1 Deltaproteobacteria bacterium | reverse complement strand
TCATCCCCCTTTCCTAAAGGGGGACTGAGGGGGATTAATTCAGCCTGAAGATAATCTCCCCCAGCCCCTCTTTATTAAAGAGGGGAGAAGAACAAATCCTTCGCTTCGCTCAGAAAGATTAAAAACATAAAAAGGCCGCCCTTACGGGACGGCCTCTTCACTCTGTTTTCCTTTCAGGCTGCCTCTAAAAATCAGCTATTTTTTCGGAAAAAGAGCAATTTTTAAATTTACCCAAAGAATATCTGGGCTGTCCTCAGCATCTCCAGGTCTACTGTCTTGAGCTTGGAGGTGGCCTCATGCAATGACACGTCGACTATCTTGTTGCCCTGCAGGGCGACCATCCTGCCGAAGATGCCCTGGTCGAGCATCTCAATGGCTTTTATGCCGAACCTCGTGGCAAGCACGCGGTCGTATGCCGTAGGCGTCCCGCCCCTCTGGAGATGCCCGAGCACGACAAAGCGTGATTCGACGTTGAGCCTCTTTTCTATCTCATTCGCGAGAAACTCGCCAACGCCTCCGAGCTTGACATGGCCGAACGCGTCGAGCTCCTTATCCTTTGTTATCATTCCCGGGGCTTCCTTGGGGTAGGCCCCCTCGGCCGCCACAATAAGGCTGAAATATTTTCCGGCCTCACGCCTCTTTTTTATGTACCCGCAGACCTCCTCGATATCAAAGGGCTGCTCCGGTATGAGGATGACATCCGCTCCACCTGCAAGGCCGCCGTAAACGGCTATCCACCCGGCGTGCCTGCCCATCACCTCGACCACCATGACCCTCTGGTGCGCCTCGGTCGTTGAATGGAGCCTGTCCAAAGCCCATGTAACTATGCTGACGGCGGTATCGAAGCCGAAAGTGAAATCCGTGCCAGACAGGTCGTTGTCAATGGTCTTTGGCACGCCTACCGTCTTTATGCCCCTGTCGTGGAGCTTCGAGGCCACGCTCAGGGTGTCGTCGCCGCCAATGCAGACAAGCGCGTCGAGCTTCAATTCGTTTATATTCATTATAAGCTTCTCGGCGTCCTTTTCGTTCTTGAAGGGGTTTGTCCTGGAGGTGCCGAGTATGGTGCCGCCAAGAGGCAGGAGGCCGGAGACCGAGCCGCGCGCCAGCTTCACGGTCTTGAGGTCTAAAAGGCCGCGCCAGCCCTCTTTTATGCCCGTGAACTCGTGGCCGAGCTGAAGGCCCCTTTTCACGACCGCCCTTATGACGGCGTTGAGCCCGGGGCAGTCTCCGCCGCCGGTTAAGATACCAATGTTCATCTATTTTTCTCCCCCAGGATTATTTATCGAATCCCCAAAACTGATCTCAAGCCGCCGGTAAGCTCGCTGTGAAAGTGGATCCCTTTCCAGGTACGCTTTCGGCATTAAGCGTGCCGCCGTGCGCCTCGGCTATCTCTTTGCAGATACTCAGGCCCAGGCCCGCGCCGCCCACCTCTCTGGTGCGCGCCTTGTCAACCCTGTAGAACCTGTCGAAGATGTACGGCAGGTCCTCAGGCGAGATCCCGACACCTGTGTCCTTTACCCTGAAGATCGCCGTCTGGCCGTCCTGACCCAGTTGAAGCTCGACCTTGCCTCCACTGGGCGTATACTTGATGGCGTTATCTATGAGGTTGTATATGAGCTGTGAAAGCCTTACCTGGTCGCCCAGGACCGTAACCGGCCTATTCTCAAGTATATCCAACTGGACTGCGCTGTCAAAGGCGAGCCTCTTGAAATGCTCGTGCCTGTCGGCAAGTACCTTGTCCAGGCGCACCGGCTCTCTGGCGAGCGCGCCTTTTTCAACGTCCATCTTCGCCAGGTCCAGAAGGCTCTTTACTATGTAGCTCATGCGGTCGATTTCCTCGAGGCTCGAGGAGAGCACCTCTTTCATGTACTGGACATCGTCCTTTGAGCGCAGGGCCATCTCTATTTCGCCCTTCAATATGGTAAGAGGCGTCTTGAGCTCATGGGAAGCGTCCCCCGTGAACTGCCTTATCTGCTGGAAAGACTTCTCGAGCCTCTCGATCATCTCGTTCATGGTAGCGGCAAGACGGCCTATCTCGTCCTGCGGAACATCGGCCCGTATCCTCTCGTCGAGGTTCTCCGCGGTTATCTTTCGCGCGGTGTCGGTTATCTCGGCTACCGGCCTCAATGCCTTTCTGGCAAGAAACCACCCCACCGCACCGGCCACTACGACGCAAGCGAGTATGCCCGGCAAAAGTATATACGCCAGCAGATGGAATATCTCGTCCATGCCTTCAAAGGACGAACCGACCTGCACTATGGCTATGAGCCTGCCGTCGAGTATGATGGGCTTAGTTACTACGCGGAGCGGATACTTGCCCACGGTCTTCACGACCTCATAGGTGGTGGCCCCTTCTATGGCGGCGCGGTACGTGGGAGGCGGGACGGTAATGCTGAAGCCTTCGAGGCTTGAAGACTTGGCTATTACGGCGCCGTGCGGCTCAAGGACCTGTATGTAGCTCCCGGCGGTCCTCACGCCGAAGTACCTCTCGAGCATTATGTCGAAGTCCCTCGGGATGAATATCTGCCCGGAAGGCCTTATGACGGTATGGATCATCATGTCGGCGATCGAGATTATCTGGTTGTCGATGCGGTAGATGAATATCTTGAGGAGGGAGTACGAAAATATCGCGCCGAAAGCCAGAAGGCTTACGAACAGGAGCGTCGTATACCAGAAGGTGAGCCTTGTCCTTATCGAAAATGCCATGAATGGGTTCTTTCGCGGGCTTACTGCGGCCCTATTCGCCCAGCGCCTTCAACCTGGCCAGGGACTTGATTATTATCTCCTTCCTCTTTATCTCGATGACGCCTTCCTCTTTAAAGCTCTTCAGGAGCCTTATGGAGGTCTCCTGGGTTATGCCCAGGAGCTCGGCGATCTCGAGCCTCGAGAGGGTCAGGTTGAGCTTTACCCCGCCGTCCACCTTTTCGCCGTACTGCGCCGCGAGCGTGTACAGCAGATGCGCGAGCTTCTCCCGGGCGTTCAGGAGCCCGAGGTAACCTATCCTCTCATAGGCGCTGTTCAGTTCCCTGCCCAGCGAAAGGATGAGCTTTCTCGCTATGCCGGGCTCGTTTTCGAGTATCTTGAAGAAGGAGTGCCGCTCGATGTAGCACAGCTCGCAGTCTTCCATGGCGACGGCGGTGTTCTTGTAAATGCGGCCGTTGTAGAAGACCTCGAAGCCCAGAAGGTCGCCGGGGTTCATTATGTTTATTATCTGCTCCTTGCCGGTCGAGGACGACCTCACGACCTTCACCCTGCCCGTGCGTATTATGTAAAGGCCGGAGCAATCGTCGCCTTCCATGAAGACTATCTCGCGCTTCTTGTGGTGGTTTATTACAACCGCCTCCTTGAAGGCGTCAAGCTGCGCGTCATTGAGCCCCGTGAAAAGGGTGTTCTCTTTTATATGGCATCTGCAGAGCGAACAGATGGATTCCTTGTCAGCCAATATCGACATTCATATCTCCCGCTTATTCTCAATCAAGACTGGCAACGCCGCCTGCAAGCGCGCCGAAGGGGAAGCCTCCCCTGTAAGGCACGACTGCCATGCTTACGTCCCTTACGCCCTTTATCTCTCTTATGAGGTCCACAACTTCATCGTTTTCAAGGGGCGCTCCGGTCTTCCAGTCGATGGTCTGGACCTTCATGAGTACCCTCCTGGGCTCTCCAATAGCGTTGGCCGCGTCAGCTACCATCCTGGCTATCATGTCCCTTATCTCAGAACCGTCCTTTTGAAGCTCCTGGCCCATCTGCCTGTGGTAGGCCATTATGGAGTAGTAATCAAAGTCCGCGTTAAGCGCCTCGCCTAAGTCCTGGGACAGCCACGCCAGCGCGTAAGGCGGGTTTGTGACGCTCTCGTACATGAGGTTGATGGCGAACATGGCCTCGGGCCTTTTGCGCTTGACCGTGTGCATGAGCCTTTCTGCTACAGCCACAAGCCTTCTGTTCTTCCAGGAAGACCACTTCCAGAAAAGCTTCGTGTAATGCACCTGACCGGCTTTGGCGCCCCGCACATACAGCGACTCGGGGTCGAGTTTCATTCCAGTGTCCCTGGCGAAAGCTGCCATGGCAGAGCTGCCAAAGCCCTCGTTGTGCCTCAATATAAGGTCGTCCTGAAAAAGGACGCCGTCTATATCATACGCCGCAAGGTCTGAATAGAGCCTCTCCAGCCGTTCGATAGCCTCTTCGCTGAAAAGGTCGAGCCCCTTGCACCTGCCAAACTCCCTTTCGGCAAGGCCGTATGAAGCGCACTCGCTACCGCCCTCGACGCCGTAATCAGCGTACCTGGTAGTCATCCAGGCAAATACCTTTATCCCGTTCCTGTGGGCTATATCAAGAACACCGGGCAGAATATCATCGACCACCGGGGCATTGAGGGTTTTGAAATAAACACCCCGGTCAGCCCCCTGCCTTGCCACAGGATAGAACCTGTCGCCTTTGTTGTGAAAGACCCTCAGTATGACCGTATCTACGCCTGAGCTCTTTAAAGCCTTTATCTCGTTTTCGACCTCGGCGTATGTCCTGCCCTCGAAGAACATGACCTGCACGGCCCTGAGACCCGGCCTCATCTCCCTCAAACGCTCGGGCAAAGGCCGCGGAATGTACTTTTTCCCCCTCTCCCTCGCCTCCTGTATCTTTACCTCGGCAACGACTGAAAAAGGGCTGTCCTGAAAATTCGAGATGAAGAGCCTGAACTGGGTCTCGGCTTCCGCGTACCTGCCCGAATAAAGATAGGCCTCGCCCATCTTGAACTGGGCCTCTGAGATGAGCGGGCTTGCCGGGAAGCTTTCTATAAGCCTTGAAAATTCCTTTGCGGCGGCCCGGTAATCGCCCTCATCCATGAGGAACCTGGCATAGTTGAACTGCCCGAGGTCGGTGAAATAAGGGCTCAGCTGGTCAGCTCTGGCCCCCGCCGGGAGCGCGAGCACAAGCCATAACGCCAGAGCCGCAGCCAGTGGCGCGGTCACACCCCTGAAGAAAAGGCCGCTCAATTTCACGTAAATACTGAAAAACATTATATCAAATACCCCGTTATGGCCAAAGCGGAAAAATTTGAATCTCCCCGCGGCAAGCCGCTGGGAAATTCGAAACATAAGGAAATATCAATTTCCATTCGCTCGCTTGACCCCGCCAGCAAAGCTGCGGGGAATACGCTCGCTATACGTTTTTAAAAGAACTTCGCTATCGCCTCTTTTATGGTGGAAATGCCTTCCAGGGCCATGCCTCCGGAGGCCTTGAGGCCCTTCAGGTTGTCCCTGGGCATTATGCACCGCTTGAAACCAAGCTTGGCTGCCTCTCTTACTCTCGGCTCGACCTGGCTTATGGCCCTCACCTCTCCGGCAAGCCCGACCTCCCCGAATATAACGGTAGCCGCGTCTATGGGCTTGTCAAGGCAGTTCGAGGTTATGGCCGCGAGCACGCCAAGGTCTATGGCAGGCTCCTCGAGCCTCATGCCGCCCGCAACCTTGAGGAATATGTCGTGGTTGGCAAGCTGTATGCCCGCCTTTTTCTCGAGGACGGCGGCCAGCAGGATGACCTTGTTGTAATCCACGCCCACGACCGTCCTCCTCGGCACGCCGAAAAGCGTCGGGCATACGAGCGACTGCACTTCTACAAGTATCGTCCGGGTCCCTTCCAGACTTGAGACGACGGCGGAGCCGGAAGCGCCCTCAGGCCTTTCGGCAAGGAATGTCTCGGAGGGGTTTGTGACCTCGCGGAGCCCCTCCTCCTTCATCTCGAAGACGCCTATCTCCATGACCGAACCGAAGCGGTTTTTCACGGCCCTCAATATCCTGAAGGCGTGTCCCCTTTCGCCCTCGAAATACAGGACCGTGTCCACCATGTGCTCCAGTACCTTGGGCCCGGCTATGGCGCCGTCCTTGGTGACATGTCCCACCAGAAAGACAGGGACGTCCATGGCCTTCGCGTTGGATATGAGTTTAGCGGAAATCTCCCTGACCTGGCTTACGCTTCCGGGGGAAGACTCGAGGGCTTCAGAGCAGATGGTCTGGACGGAATCTATGACAAGGACGCCGGGGTTTATCTCCCTTACCGCGTCAAGTATGCGCTCAAGGGAAGTCTCTGCGTAAACAAGCAGCCCTTCCGAGACGGCCCCGAGACGCTCGCCGCGTAGCCTTATCTGGCGCATGGACTCTTCGCCTGTGACGTAGAGGACCTTGCGGGTTTTGGCGAGCTCGCCCATCGCCTGCAGCAGAAGGGTCGATTTCCCTATGCCCGGGTCGCCGCC
>JACPGA010000240.1 GCA_016182705.1 Deltaproteobacteria bacterium | reverse complement strand
GGGCTCGAAGTTTTTGAGGGCTCATCCATTTCAGACATGAGGGATTTTTACGGGCTCCACCTCATGACTCGAAAAAAAATCGGCGCTCCTGTGCAGCCGTTCTCGTTTTTCAGGAATATATGGGAACTCCTCAAGCCAGGCGGACACATATCAGTACTCATTGTGAAAAAGGGAAAGACTCCGGTCTCCGGGGTGATCATGCTGAGATACGGAAGGCGCGCAACCTACAAATTCGGCGCCTCTGACGAGAATTTTCTAAACCTGGGCGGCAATCAGCTCGCGCTCTGGACAGCCATAAAAAAGACGTCGGTCGACGGGTTCCTCGAATTTGATTTCGGCAGGAGCTTTTGCGGCAACGCGGGGCTTAATGATTTCAAGACCAGATGGGGAGCTGAGGAGATAACGCTCAGCTACCTTTACAGCCCTGAAAAAAAAATCGGGTTCAAGGACGAAGGCGGCAGATGCGGGCGCATAGCCAGCGCCGTTTTCAGGAGCCTTCCGCCCATATCCAACAGGCTTATTGGCAGGCTCTTTTACAAGTACCTTGCCTGAAAAGGGACAAAAATGGAAGACCTGACACAAATACATCCGTTATCGCTGGCATTCGCCCTCGTCTCCGGGTTCCTGATGCTTCTGCTCCCAAGAAGGGCGGCGATGGTCCCGCTCCTTTTTGCCGTGGTCTTCATACCGCTGCAGCAGAGAGTGGTGATATTCACGCTGGACTTCTTTGTCCTGCGCATCCTTGTCCTGTTCGGCTGGATGAGGGTAATGATGAGGGGCGAGTTCCAGGGAATAGTCTTGAACCGCATAGACAAGCTCATGCTCCTGTGGGCTCTTTCGAGCATCGTCATGTACACGCTCCTGTGGAAGACACCAGGGGCGTTCATAAACAGGCTCGGTGTATCTTTTGATATTATCGGAGTCTACTTCCTAACAAGATTCCTCGTGCGTGACATGGACGACATCGTCTGGGTCATAAAAACGCTCGCGGTCGTCTCCATACCGGTTGCCGCGGCGATGCTGGTTGAAAGGGCTACTGGGCGCAACCTGTTTTCCATACTCGGCGGAGTGCCTGAGTACACAGTAATCAGGGACGGCAAGCTGAGGTGCCAGGGGGCGTTCGCCCATTCCATCACCGCAGGTTCCTTCAGCGCCTCTCTCTTGCCGCTGTTCTGGGCAGCGAGAAAGCTCGGGAAAAGACGCCACATGTTGATGTACATAGGGCTTGCGACAGCTTCCCTCATAACGATCAGCACGTCATCAAGCGGCCCGGCCCTGGCGTACATAGCCGGGCTGATAGGGATTTTCATGTGGCACTTCAGAGATCGCATGCGGCAGATAAAATGGGGATTAGTGCTGACCCTGATAGGCCTCCACATTGTGATGAACGCCCCTGTCTGGGCGCTGATACTGAGAGTCAAAATCTTCGGCGCTTCCACCGCTTATCACAGGTACAGGCTTTTCGATCAGTTCGTCAACAGGTTCAGCGAATGGGCGCTCTATGGCGTACAGTCGACAGCTTCCTGGGGCTTCTGGCTTTTCGACGTCACGAACCATTTCGTACGCATAGCTGTCGACGGCGGGCTACTGACACTCGTACTGTTCCTGGCGATCCTCGCATACTGTTTCCAGTCCGTTGGCAGGGCATTGCACTCAGGACAACTCAGCGCAGACAGGGAAAAAATTGCGTGGGCGCTCGGGGCCTCTCTGTTCGTGCATATCATATCTTTTTTCGGCGTCTCGTACTTCGACCAGATAAGGGTCATCCTTTACCTTAACCTCGCGCTTCTGGGCACCTTGAGGGCTCTTACAGAAAAAGAGACCTTGCGGAAAAAAATCGAGGCCAGGCGCGCTTTGGAAACCGCTGGAGCCGTGGCCTGATGCCTGAGATGTCGATAATAATAGTCAGCTGGAACGCGAGGGAATATCTGGTTGGCTGCCTCATGTCCCTGTACGAAGAAGACCTGCCCTGGGCCGAGATAATCGTCGTGGACAACGGCTCATCGGACGGCTCCCCTGACACAATCGAGGAGCTTTTTCCGGAAGTCAGGCTCATAAGGTCGGATGAAAACCTCGGGTTCGCGAAGGCCAACAATATCGGCATCATGGCAAGTTCAGGCAAATACGTCTGCCTCATCAACTCGGACGTGGTCGTGCTCGGCGGCTGTTTGGAAGCGTTGAAGGACCGCATGGATTCTGACCCGTCCGCAGGTCTTGTCTGCCCGAAGGTACTGAACCCAGACATGACTCTGCAGCCTACGTGCAGGCGTTTCCCTTCGATAAAAGGCGCTTTTTTATCGGCGATCGGCCTGGACAGCAGGAACTACATGCGCCACGACAGCGTCATGGAGGCGGAAGCAGTAAGCGGCTGCTTCATGCTCGCGCGAAGGGCCGCAATCGACGAGGCTGGCCTCCTTGATGAAAGATTCTTCTTCTACGCCGAGGACAAGGACTGGTGCAGGCGCATAAGAAATTCCGGCTGGAAGATAGTATACCTGCCTGAGGCAAAAGCCGTCCATTACGGAGGGTCGAGCTCTTCAGCCGCTCCTGTAAAATTTTACATCGAATTGCATAAGGCGAACCTGAAGTACTGGCGCAAATACCACGGCAGCTTGAGTGCCGCCATTTATCTCGCCATTGTCATGCTCCACCAGGCGCTCAGGATCGGGAGCGCGGCCGTTGTATTTGCCCTGGTGCCAGGCAGAAGGACGAACGAGGCCCGCAAGGTCAAAAGGAGCGCCGCATGCTTGAGATGGCTCCTGTCGGGAAAAGAAGCTGCCTGAAAAAAGGAGGCGCTCAAAATGGCCAGGATAGCCATGGTCGTCTTTTCCTATTACCCTGCAGATCCCAGGGTAAGGCGCGAGGCGGAAGTACTGGAGCGCGCCGGGCACAACGTTGACGTGCTGTGTCTGAGGAAAAAAGGCGAGAAGAATGAAGAGTCTTTCGGAGGGGTCAAGGCCTACAGGGTAATGTCCGGGTCTGAAAACAAGGAGAGCCTTTTCAAGTACTTCGCCCTCTCCTCTTTTTTCGCGGCAGCGGCATTGGTAAAACTCGTCGCGCTTTCGTTAAAAAACAGGCATCAGCTGATACAGGTCCATAACATGCCTGATTTTCTGGTCTTTACCGCCTTTTTTCACAAGCTCCGGGGCATTCCCGTGCTCCTCGACCTGCACGATCTTACCGTAGAGCTTTTCGAGTCAAAGACCAAAGGCAAACCCCTTGGAGCCATGCTCGGGGTCGTCAAGGCCGTGGAAAAGCTCTCCTGCCAGTTTGCCGACCAGCTCATCACGACGAGCGCCGGCTTCAGGAACAGGCTCATTGAACGGGGAGTGATGCCTGAGAAGGTAACGCTGGTGCTTAATTCCGCGGACGACAGGGTCTTCAAAACCCCGCCGCCGAGGACATGGAAAAATATAAAGTAAGGGCCCGTCCTTCTGTATCACGGGACCGTGGCGAGAAGGTTCGGCCTGCACATCGCCATTGAAGCGGTCGAAAACCTCAGAAAGACATTCCCCGGCGCAAGGCTCAACATATTCGGCAGATACGACCCCTCTTATAAAGAGGAACTCAAAGAGCTTGTCGAGGAAAAGGGACTTGCCGGCTGCGTAAGCATAAACGGCTATCTCCAGCTCGACAAGGTGACCGAGACCATAGCCACTTCCGATATGGGAGTCGTACCGTACCTGAACGACCCGTTCATGAACCTCGCTCTTTCCACAAAGATATTCGAATACGTCTCGATGGGCATGCCAGTGGTTGCCGCCGGTCTCGATTCGATAAAAGAGATATTCGGCGAGGATTCGATAAAATACTTCAACCCCGGAGACCCTGTTGATATGGCGGACAAGATCGAAGAGTTCTGCCATAGGCCGCAGGAAAGGCGCAAGTTCACCAAGAAAGCGGAAAAAGCCTATTCAGCGGTTTCGTGGCAGGTGATGTCAAGCAGGTATCTGGAGACTGTAAATACGCTCATATCAGGGATAAGGCGAGATGTCCAGTATTGAAGCGAAGTACATAGTCGTGACCGCGGTGAAAAACGAGGACAGGTTCATAGGCGAGACTCTCAATTCCATGGCCGCCCAGAGCGTCGAAGCTGGTAAAAGGCTATGCCAGAAAACATGACTGGATACGCCTCGTCGATGCAGATGTTTCCAGGCGGGCCAGGGGGGGACACCTTGTAAGGCTTTTTTGCCTCGGCCTTTCGAAAGCCGAAATCCGGGATTTTGATTTCATAGTGAAGCTTGACGGGGACCTCTCCTTTGAACCCGGCTTTTTTGAGCGGGTCTTCACGCACCTTGCTGAGAACCCGAGACTCGGCATAACCAGCGGCATAAGCTACATCTGGTCAGGCGGCAAAATTGTTGAAGAAAAATCTGCCAAAGGGCATACGCTCGGAGCGTGCAAGGTCTACAGGAGGAAGTGCTTCGAGGAGATCGGCGGGCTTGTGCAGGCAATGGGCTGGGACGGCATAGACGAGATAAAGGCCCGCATGAAGGGTTGGGACGCGGCTCCGGCGCCAGGGCTCAAGGTAATACATTTGAGGCCTGAGGGAAAAGCCACAGGCACCTTCGCGTCAGGGAGGGAACGGGGACGCGGGTCTTATTACATGGGGTACCATCCGATTTTTTTCGCATTCAGGGCCGCCAGAAACATCCTCAGGTCTCCGCTCGATGGCATGGGCATGATAACCGGCTACCTGAGCGCCGCCTTGAGAGGTTCTGACAGGATAGACGACCCGGAGTTCATCAGGTTTCTCCGGAAAAACCAGCTAAGGAAACTCCTTATGCTCAAACACAAGGTATAAAAAATGTGCGGAATCTGTGGAAAGCTCAATTTTAACAGCTCAAAGCCGGTATCCCCTGACCTTATCGACGCGATGACCGACGTCATGGAGCACAGGGGGCCTGACGACAGGGGCACCTTCATTGGAAAAGGGGTCGGCCTCGGCCACAGGAGGCTCAGCATAATAGACCTCTCCCCGCTGGGCCACCAGCCCATGAGCAACGAGGACGGCTCCATATCGGTCGTCTTCAACGGCGAGATATACAATTACCTGGAGCTGCGTGAAGAGCTTTTAAAGCTCGGCCACTCGTTCAGGTCGGCAACCGACACCGAGGTCATAGTCCATGCCTATGAGGAGTACGGCAGGGAGTTCGCCAGCCGCTTCAACGGCATGTTCGCCATAGGCATATGAGACGCAAGAAAAAAAGAGCTCATCCTTGTCAGGGAC
>JACPGA010000239.1 GCA_016182705.1 Deltaproteobacteria bacterium | reverse complement strand
GCTTGCCATTAGCCTCAATTGCCTGCGCGTCCGCCAGGGTCAGTCTGGGGCCGCCGGTGTTTTTCAGCCATTGGTCGAAAAACCAGTTTAGAGATTTGCCCGAGGCGGCCTCAAAAGCGGCCTGCAAATCTGCCCAGCTCGCCTTTTGAAAGGCGTTCGCGGCGTAAAAACGCTTCAAGGCGTCCCTGAACGCGGCTTCTCCAATGTGCTCTTCGAGCATATTGAAGACCATGACACCCTTGTTGTAGCCAACGGCCCTTGATTCCGTATTGGTCGAGTCCCTGAAGTCTTTCAGGGAAATAGGGCTTTTTTCGGCGAAGTTCTTGTAGCCCCTCAGTTTGGCGGCCCTGAATTCACTGGCCTTATCCCCGCCTTTTTGCTTTTCAAAAAGATAGTCCGATGTGTAGGTGGTCAAAGCCTCTGACCAGTTCCCCAGGGATGAGTCAATAAAGACCGAGTTGCCCCACCAGTTGTGGGCTATCTCATGTCCCAGGGATGTGTAAGGGATGAACGGCAGCCTTATAACCGACGAGCCGAGGAGCGTGAACGAGGGCATGCCGTAGCCGGTCGGCAGGAAATTTTCGACAACGGCGAACTTGCCGAAGGGGTAGGGGCCGATAAGTTCCGAGTATATGTCGAGGTACTTTTTTGTCTGCTCGATGTAAGTCCGTGAAAGGGAATCGTCTTCCTTGAAAAAGTAGGTGTATATCTCGATCCCCTTGTGAATGTCTTTTTTTATATTGTATTTGCCCGCTATGAGGTCGATGCCGTCGATGGGTTTCCACTGAGCCCATCGCTCCACAACCGCTGAGGCGTCCACGCGCCTTTCTTTCAAGTCGCCTTCCATCACCGACGCGTACCCCGGTGGAAGAGTAACTACGGCTTCGAAGACCGCGAAACCGTCAGCCATTTGAGGGTACCAGAAGGAAGAGGAGGGTAGGAAGGCGCCTTCCTCGCCGATGTTGCCGTCTTCAACGTACGCCACTCCTCTTTTAATCTGGCCTTCAGCCTCTTTAGGAGACTGGAATGTGCCGTTGAAGTGAACGGTTATATCCCTGAGCTTTTCACCGGGCGGGAGCTTGACAGATATTTCCCTGTAACCCTTTTTCTCAAGCGTCTCGAATGGAAGGTCAACGGAGCCGCCCTCTACCCTGGTCACTTCAGACCCCTGACGCAATATGAGGCTCAGAGCGGAAGTCCCTTTGTCATTGATAAGGGATATCCTGTCCGTGCCTGTTATGGAACGCCCAGTGATATCAACTTTAATTTGAAGGGAATGCCGGAGCGCGCCGTCCTGCCCGGCTCCAACGCAGGTGAAGGGAAAAATAAGGAAAAACAACGCAAAGGCCGCCAGGGTCTTCATTGTCATCGGACTCTCCTTTATTCATTTGAACATAGCATATAAAGGCCGTGAGGTCTATCGGGCAAGGGAAGCGGCGGGGGTTTCTTAAAAAATTCTAATCCAGCCTTAATGCGCGATTTTGTATGTTATACTGAGACGTGGGCAGATTCGTAATCTTCCCTGATTCCACGTCTGATTCAATAGCCTTATTACACTATCTTTTACTTCAACCGGAGAGCGATAATGGCTAAAAAGATGGATTTCGTGGAGTTTGTCTCTGACCTGCCGGATGAAGAGGGTGACGCGCCGGAAAACGGACTTGCTTCTGAACTGAGTGGTCCCATACCCTCTGGCGTTTATTACAGGGTAGACGGCTCAAAGGTGGTCCTTGTGAAGGACGAGGGCTGCAAAAAAAAGCAGTAACTACTTTCCCAACAGCTTCCTGATAGTCTCTATATGGTCCTGTGCCGTCCCAACAGGCGGAACGTCGTTCCTTCTCAGAAATGCCGGGTCGATCTCGTTAATGAACCTTGACTTGAACTGGATACTGGTCTCTTTCCCGGCGCTCCTGTTTTTGGCCGACAGGAGAAATAACTGCCTTCTGGCCCTTGTCATGGCAACGTAGCAAAGCCTCCGTTCTTCCTCTATACCGTCCTCGTCCATACTCCGCTTGTGCGGGAATATGCCTTCTTCCATCCCGGCTATGAACACGAACGGGAACTCAAGCCCTTTTGCCGCGTGTATCGACATCAGCGTGACCCTGTTTGCCTTGCCGTCATAGCCGTCCGAGTCGCTCATGAGGGCTACCAGGTTCAGATAATCCTTGATGGAAGCACCGGGATGTTTCTGTTCGTAGTTCCTGATGGCCGCGACCAGCCCTTCGAGGTTCTTGAGCCTCTCTTCGGCGTCCTCTGTTTTTTTCTTCTCCCAGAACCCCATGTACCCGCTGAGGTGAAGGACGCGGGAAGTGAACTCATGCAGGTTTTCCTTGCCAATCTCCCTTTGGAGCGACTCGAAAAGATGGATAAAGTCCGGGACGCTGCCCTTCTGGAATACTCCGTCGGCAACCGTCTTTTTGAAGGCCTGGAAGAGCGTCAGCTCATGTCTTTCGGCTGTTGCGTGCACCTTTTCCAGCGATGATTTGCCTATGCCCCTGGGCGGGACGTTTATTATCCTCAGGAAATTGAGCGAGTCCTCTGGGTTGGCAAGCGCTTTCAGGTAGCTGAGAGTGTCTTTTATCTCACGCCTGTCAAAGAACCTGAACCCGCCTATGATGTTGTAGGGTATCCCTTCCTCGAAGAAAAGCTCCTCAAAGGGCCTTGACTGGGTATTAGTCCTGTAGAGTACGGTGAAGTCCTTGAACTTGAGCTCAGGCTCCTTTGACATGGCTGCCCGCACCCTGTTCACCACGAATCTTGCCTCCTGGTACTCGTTCAGGCATTCCTCGTAGACGACCGGCTCGCCGTCGGTAGTCTGAGTCCAGAGGGATTTTTCTATCCTCTCGGAGTTGTTCTTTATTATCGAGTTCGAGGCGGAAAGTATGTTCTTCGTTGAGCGGTAGTTCTGCTCGAGCTTTACTATCTTCGCGTCAGGAAAATCTTCCTGGAACCTCAGTATGTTCTTTATGTCCGCCCCCCTCCAGCCGTATATGGCCTGGTCAGGGTCGCCGACGACGCAAAGGTTGCGGCTGCCCGAGCTCAGGAGGCTGGTGAGGGCGTACTGGGACTGGTTGGTGTCCTGGTACTCATCGATGAGGATGTATTTGAACCTGTCCTGGTACCTGGCCAGCATCTCCGGGTGGGCCGTGAACATCCGTATGGGCCTGCATATCAGGTCGCCGAAGTCGATG
>JACPGA010000021.1 GCA_016182705.1 Deltaproteobacteria bacterium | reverse complement strand
GCTGAAAAAACGGATGAGACAGGGCCGTGGCTGAGGCCCGTCTTCCACAAGAGAGCGCCTGTTGACCTGTCCAGGGCTATTGCCTGCCCTTCTCCGGCTATGACTATAGAGCGTCTGTCAGGCACGACGAGCTCGGTTGCCTTTATTATATTGTATATGCCCTTGACCTCGCCTGTTTCTTCCGAGAGCGCCATTACGGCCTGGTTGTCATCAATGATGTAGACATTGCCAGAGTCGACAAGAGGCGTCCTTCTCGGCGGGACAGGCTCTTCGAATTCCTTTACGGCCTTTTTCGACCAGAGCTCTTTTCCGTTTTCTGCTGATACGCACACGGCTGTGCCGTCAGAGAAAAGATAAAAGAGGTTCCCGTTTTCAGAAAGGGCCGGGGAAGCATACACCCGCGGAGTGACCGTTTTGTAGGTGCCGCGCGAGTAGGTCCAGAGCCTCTCTCCTGTCGCGGCGTTCAGGGCGTGTATCCTGTCATCAGAGGAGCTGAACAAAACCTTGCCGTCCCTGATTACAGGCGCGGAGAGTATCTCCGAGCGTGCCTGAAACTCCCATAAAAGAGTGCCTTCGAGGTCAAGGCACCGCATTTTCCCGTCGCTCGCGCCGAAGCATACTTTCTCGTCCGTGACCGTCGGAGCGGCCTCTATCGGAGAGCTGGCGTTGAACTTCCAGTAGACTTTGCCTGAGGCCAGGTCTGACGCGTAGAAGTAGCCGTTCGCGGACCCGGCATATAGTCTGCCCTTATAGATGGCCGGAGAAGAGAGCTGCTCCTTTGGAAAGGGTCTGAAAAATCTGAAGTCAGATACATCCCTGTCCCATCCGATTACAAGCGGAAGCTCGACTTTCCCTGCGGAGATGTTCGTCCTCGCGTAATCGCCGAGATGCGTGTTCCACTTTGAATCTTCAATTGGCAGCTGTTTTGCCGCGCACCCTGCCATGGCAAAGGCGGATATGAGAAGAGATGCCTTAAGAAATCTTTTTGACCAGTTGACGCGCATTTTCCTGGATTCTCCTGAAGTCGTCTTTATCGAGGCCCGCGCCGAGCGCGACCTTTTCAGCTCTCTCATCCGAGATCAGATCTCCCGGCGTGTGCGAGTCGGTGTTGACCAGCATCCTGGCCCCGTGTTTTTTTGCCAGGGAAGCGACATGGCCGTTGGATATGCTGTGCCCTCCCCTGGCCGTTATCTCTATGTGCACGCCTTTTTTGACGGCCGCTTTCATTTCATCGTCTGTTATGAGCCCGGGATGGGCGAGTATGTCAACGCCCGCTTTTATATAGGCCATGTTGGTGCCCTGCTCAACCGGCTCGGCGAGCGTCTCTCCGTGGCCGACCACGATTAGAGCGCCCAGCGAGCGCGCCTTTTTCACCATGAGCGGGATGTGCCTCAATGGTATATGAGTAAGCTCCACTCCGGGAATGAGCCTGAAGGTCTTGTCAGTGTTGAGCTGCTTTGCCACTTTTGTTATCTGCTTCAACACCGTTTCGATATTCGATTCATCGGCGTGGTCGGTTATGGCCATCGCAGTGTACCCGACGACCCTTGCCCTTCTGACCAGCTCGGAGGGCACGAGCACTCCGTCGCTCAGGAAGCTGTGTGTGTGGAAGTCTATCATTTGTACCTTCCTTCAAAACCATTATTCACGGCTACACCGCCGCGTAATCCTCTTTTACCAGATTCCCGAAAAGCGAGTAGAAGACCTCATGCACAGCGTCTTTCTCTCCAGGGGCGAAGGCGAACATCGGATCATTCGATTTAAGTCCAAGCACTTTTCTGCACACGCCCACGTCTATTCCGCCTTTGAAGGCGTGCGCGACCGGAACGCGCCTTTTAAGGAGTATATCCCGCTTTGCTGCTGTGAGCTCCTTTAGCACGCCTTCTCCCTCTTCATCCCACAGGAGAATGAGACCTGCGAGCCCTGTGGAAAAAGACCGCCACAACGGGCCCATGTTCCTTACGGTGGGTATCGAGAAAAGCACGAGGTCCATGCCGCCGTAAAGCCTGAATGAACCGGCCTCCCCAAGAGGGTTTACCAGGGCGATCTCTTCAAGCGCCGACTTCTGGTTAGTGGAAAAACCGGGTATCTTCCTGCACTCGTTCAGAAAATCGGCCATTACGCCGCTTCCGGTGGAAATGATGAGAATCTTGCCGTAGTTGAGCCCGGTTATGTCCGCGAACCTCCCCATTATCTTCTCGCGGATGCTTATCATCTGGTCGGTCGTGAGGAACTCTTCGGCAGGCGCTTCTTCGGCGCCCTTTTCCACTTCGAGCACGCCCTTGGCAAGCATCGAGGAGATAGTGGTCAATACCTCGTAGTCAGGGTAATGGCATCGCTCCACGAGGTCAAACACGCGCGGGTTCGAGCGCACGAGCTGCACTATTTCATGGATCACGGGCTGAAGCCCGTTTGGAAGCGAGGCCGGGTCTATCTTGAGTTTCAGTGCCGCGTTCGGGCCGGGGAACTCGTTTTGCCGTTTTCTGAATTCATCGAACTGCCTCATGCCTTCCATGAGGACGCTGCCTGTGGCGCCTTTTATCTTCTTCGGCGAGGTCACAGGCCCCGGGGTGAATTCAAACCCGCCTTCAGCCCATTGGAGCATGCGGAAAAGGGCCTTTTCGCGCTCAGCGCCTTCGAGGGTGGCGTTGCAGATATTCCCTTCCTTCATCAGGACGCATCCGGTTTTGCCGCCGGAAGTTACCTTGAGCTCCCCTTCCTTCCTGTTGAGGTGAAGGAACTGGATCATTGTCCGAGAGGGTCTGCCTTATCCTGGCGTAGGTCTCCTCTAAGTTGAAGGGTCTTGCCAGAAAAATGTCCACTCCCGCCCTGAAGCCTTTTATGTCTGCGACAGTATCGGATATGAACAGGAAAGGGACACGGGATGTATGCGGGTTGTTCCTTAATATCTGGAAGAGTTTTTGCCCGCCTATGACCGGCAGGTTGATGTCCGCGACTATGATGGCCGGGACTTCCTGAATGGACAGCTCGAGCGCCTGCGCGCCGTCAGATGCGCGAAGGGCCTCGAAACCCATGCCGGTGAGGTACTCGGTAAAGGTAGCCGCCTCCTCTTCGTCGTTGAGGGCGATAAGGGTCTTGAACTTCTCCATTCCTATCCTAACTGCTCCTGCAGGGAATATTCGTTCTGGAACTTGGTGATGAGCCCTTCGACGAGCACCGGGTCAGCCGTATGAAAGCACGAGAAGGTCGCGCCCCAGTGCTCTTTGCATATGAGGGCGTACGCCGTGTCTTCGTTCAGGAAAAATGTGAAAAAGGTCTCCTTGAGCCTCGGGTCGTCAAGTAAGAGTGGCATGGCGTTCCTTATCTCCCAGACATTTCCCTCGCTTTCGCCGACGAGAAAGACTTTCGTGGCCGTGGCCCCTGCCGTGCTCAGCATCTTCATGACCGGAAGGCTCGCGGAGATGTTCCTGGTCCCGTAATACATTATGCCCCTGCGCTGCGGCGAGCGGGCTATCTCTTTCATTATGAGCTCGTTTATCTGGTCGATGAAGAACTCGGACAGGTCCTGTCCGCTCCCGGCGTCAAAGGACGCCCCGTCAAAGCCGGTGATGTTCCGTCCGGTCAGAGAGCCTGCTATCTCCCAGAACAGCTTTCCCTTGCAGCCGAGGCGCTCCCAGAGAGAATCCTTGCGCTCGGAGAGCCTTCTGG
This sequence comes from Deltaproteobacteria bacterium, assembly GCA_016182705.1. Classification (GTDB taxonomy): domain Bacteria; phylum Desulfobacterota; class GWC2-55-46; order GWC2-55-46; family GWC2-55-46; genus GWA2-54-12. The sequence goes on along the minus strand of JACPGA010000021.1, from coordinate 3,354 downwards.
CGCCTGCACCGGCTATTTCCTGAAAGGTCCTGCCGTCGCGCGGGAAGGTCGCGTGGGAAAGAAGGACATTAAAAGGTGAGTCTTCCTTAAAAGCTGCTGCCAGAGCCCTGGAAAGCTTTTTCGAAGCCATGAGAGCGCCGAAGTAGTCGGTCTCGGGCAGGATGACCATTATCTGCCTGTCTTCGGAAAGTCCGGCTACGTCGCAGCTCCTGACGGAGCCGAGCGCGGACTCTACCAGTTTTTTGAGGAACTCAAGCCCTTCCGCGCTTTCAAGAAGACTGGCCCTGTTGAGGCCGCCGAAGCCTATGAGGATTATCGAAAAACAGGTATTATAGCGGGTGGCCCTGGCGGCTTCTATACGGCCGTATTCGCTAATGAAAAAAGCGTCGTAGAACCTGCTCGGAAAAAGCTTTTTCGTGAGGACGGTTTTTGTGTCAATATCCAAAGAACAAAACTCCTGAAAAAACTGATATCAAGCGCATCTTGCTACGGGGTCAATCTGGCGAACCGGCAGACAATGCCTGTCGCCCGGTTTTCGTGGAATGGGGCGCTGGAGAGCTACATCTTGTATTTTCCGTAGTCGCCGGGTGTGAAGTCTTCAAACGTGGCCTCTTCATTCGGGCCTTTTTCTCTGGGCTCGCCCTTAAGGTCCATGGTCTTTGACTTGTCCAGCACTTCCGATTCAACGAAGATGGGCGCGCCCGTGCGAAGCGCCAGAGCTATGGCGTCGCTCGGCCTTGAGTCCATCGTGAAAGCCCGCGCTGCTCCGGTCATGTGGATAGTGGCGTAGTAGACGTTGTCTTTCAGGTCGGTGACCTCTATTTTTTCGACCTTTGCGCCGACCTGTTTAATCAGATCTTTAAGGAGGTCATGGGTCATGGGTCTCGTGAACTGGACTTTTTCAAGCTCGGAAGCTATGGCGCTTGCCTCAAGCACTCCTATCCAGACCGGCAGGGCGTTTTTTTCGCCGTCGTCCTTGAGTATCACTATGGGGACATTGGTGAAAGGGTCTATCGTAAGCCCGAAGACTTTCATTTTAAGAAACATTGCGGTGCTCCTTTTTAAAGGTTACCTTCCGGCATGGGCGCGAAGCGAGCTCTGAAAGGCTTCCGTGACGACTACTTCTATAAGGCAACCGGGCTTTTCATAACCCGGCGGGCATGTGAAATTGACTATCCTGTTGCAGGAGGTCCTGCCCATCATATCCTCAGGGTTTCCCCTGCTCGGCCCTTCTACCAGGACCTCTACCGTCCTGCCTATTGTCTCGCGGTTCCTCTCGAGGGCTATCCCCTTTTGCTCTTCCTGCAATATCTGGATCCTCTGAGTCCTTACCTCAAGTGGGACCTGCCCCTCGAAACCGGCTGCCCTCGTGTTCGGCCTTGGTGAGTACATGAACGAGTATATGTTACAGCGCCTTGATCCGCGCTATCTTCGAAAGATAACCGGAGCTTGTATACCCCCGGCCCATCTTCTCCAGAACCTTGTCAGACCCGGACTGCACAGGCAGGTGCAAATGTCTGCAGAGCTTTTTTTCGTGGCCGAAAAGCTCGATGAGCTCTGAGCCGATGTCCTTGGGGTGCGAGGTCATGAACCTGACCCTTTTGATCCCGTCGACGCGGCAGACCATCCTCAAGAGCTCGGGGAACGAGACATCCCCGCCGCCGCTCGCGCCGTAAGAGTTGACGTTCTGGCCGAGGAGCGTTACCTCCCTGACCCCGCCTCTGGCAACTCCCTCGATCTCCGCTAAAATATCGGAGCTTTGCCTGCTGACCTCCCTGCCCCTTGTGTACGGCACTATGCAGTAAGAGCAGAAATTATTGCAGCCCCGCATGATGCTGATATAGGCCTTTTCGCCTGAAGCGGACTCGGTCACGCCGTACTCGCCGGCGTCTATGGTCTCGGTAAGCCTTGTTGCGACGACCCGCTGGCCGCTGTCGGCCTCAAGGAGGAGTTCTCTTAACCTGTGGACATTATGCGGCCCGAAGACGATATCGAGGTGCGGGGCCCTCTTCAGGAGTTTTTCTCCCTGCTGCTGGGCAACGCACCCGCCGACTCCGATGATGAGGCCTGGCCTCGCTTTTTTCAGCTCTTTGTAGCGGCCGAGAGTGGAGTAGACCTTCTGCTCAGCCTTGTCCCTGACTGTGCAGGTGTTTATGAGTATCAGGTCGGCAGAGCCGGGGTCGTCTGTCCTGGCGAAATTGATGCCCTTCAGTATCCCGAGCATCCGCTCTGAATCGCTGTCATTCATCTGGCACCCGAAGGTCTCCAGAAAGACCAGTTTTCCACGTATATCAGAGCGTTCTTCCATGCCCGCGACAAACCTTTCCCTGTAATGAGCAGCAGAAGAACATTTTAAGGGTTTTAGAATGGAGTAGTCAAGTTCCTTTTAGGAAAAGCCTTGTTTTTTAAAGGAATTCCTGAAGCCTCTTTGACTATTGCATTAACTATAAATGCGCCTTCAGCTCGGCGGCGTCCGGCTTGGCTATCCAGGGCTTGTCTACCCTGAACTTCGACTGTATGGCCGCGGCTGCCTTCGAAGCTTCATCCCTTGAAGCGAAAAAGCCCACCCTGACCCTGTGCCATTTGAAGGAATCTCTTGTAAATCCGGCTATATAGGCGTTGTATCCGCCCTTTTTGAGCTTACCCGCAAGGCTCTGAGCCTCCGAGAGGCTCGGGAACGAAGCTATGTTCAAGGCCCAGGCGTTGCCGGCGGCTATGCGCTTGCTTGCGGCCGCTTTCTTTGTCTTCTCAACAGACTTTGTCGCGGTTTTTACGGTCTTGACCGCTTTCGGCGCATCCAGCGTCTTTTCAACCGGGGCTTTTACGGCCTGTTCAACTCGCCTGGGGGCAGGAACCGCAGGAAGCGCGATTGCTGAGGGTTTTGACTCGGCAGCTTTTGGCTCTATCTTTGCCTGGGCAGGCGCTGGTTTTGCTTCCGGAACAGGCGTTGTTGAAGGCTGGGCAACCATGGCCGGAGCGCCCTCAGGGGCCGCGTTGTCAACTGTAGACTCGGCAGAGGCGGAAATATCCGTCGCGGTGTCCTGCAGCTCTATCTTCACCCTTTTTGATATGACCTCAGGGCCCTGGTCGCCGGATTTATCCGAGGGCATGAATATGAGGAGCAGCAGTATCACTACTACGGCCGCGCCTCCAGCGATCAATGGGAGCTTCTTGTCCTTCAGGTTCAATGTATGACCTCCGTCCTTTTATCGTATTTGACTATCTTTGGCGTTATGAAGACCAGCAGTTCCTCATGCTGGTTATCTTTTGAGTTGCTCCTGAACAGCGCTCCAAGGACAGGCACCTTTGACAGGAAAGGCACCGCGTTCTTCTGCTCTGAGTTCAGTGTGCGGT
>JACPGA010000242.1 GCA_016182705.1 Deltaproteobacteria bacterium | reverse complement strand
CCGGCGGTCGCGAGATAAGGCTTGTCGATTACGTCTTCACCCCTTATGTCATATTCATTATCAACAAGGACCCAGGGATAGGCTTCATAATCATAGGTTCCATCGTGCTGGTCGCGGGCATGGTCCTCCTCCTTTTCTTCAGGGGAGAGAGGGCAGAGCTCATGCGGCCAAAACGTCCCCAGGGCATAGAGGAGGCTTAAAAAGTGACTTACGAGATTCTGATTCTCCTGTTCTGGCTGGTCGTAATCATCGCAGCCGCGGAGATATTCACAAACGCCATCGAATCGCTCGGGGCGAAGCTCAAGTTCTCGGAAGGCGTGACCGGAAGCATATTCGCGGCCGTGGGCACGGCCCTTCCCGAGACAATGGTGCCGCTCGTGGCCATATTCGGCGGCAGCTCTGAGCACGTGAGCGAAGAGGTCGGCGTCGGAGCCATCCTTGGCGCGCCGTTCATGCTCGGGACCCTCGCCATGTTCCTCGTCGGCTTTTCCATGTGGAAGTTCAAGGGCTCAAGGAAAAGAGACACCCTCACAGCTGAAAGAGGTGGCCTGCGCCGCGATATCGAGTTCTTCCTGTTTGCCTTCACCCTCGCCTTCCTTGTGGCATTCACGCCACAGGAATACAGGCTCGTCAGAATATTCGTGGCGCTCGTGCTCGTCCTCACTTACTTCTACTATGTCCTTGAGACGGTAAAGGCGAGCGCGGCCCTTGTAAAGGACGGACATGCCACCGAGGAAAGCAAAGGGCTTTATCTTGGGAAAATCCTGCAGGACCACATGGCAATAGTCGTGTTGCAGCTCCTTGTGGGCCTGGGCCTCATAATCGTCGGCGCGAAGGGCTTCGTGAGCGGGGTAGAACACCTCGCGGAGATCCTCAGCATACCGGTAATAGCCCTGTCGCTCCTCATAGTGCCCATTGCAACCGAGCTTCCGGAGAAGGTCAACAGCATCCTCTGGATAAGGAAGGGCAAGGACACGATGGCCGTTGGCAACATCACCGGCGCGATGGTCTTTCAGGGCAGCCTCCTTCCAGCCATAGGAATATTCCTTACGCCCTGGACACTGAACCTCACTGTGCTCTCGAGCAGCGTCATAACCATCATAGCCGGCCTGTGGCTCTACTTCATCGCCATGAGAGTCAAGAAGATAACGCCGTGGTTCTTCATAGTGAATGGCGTGCTCTACGCGACCTTTGTCATTATTGCCTTAACGATGTTAATGGGAGGCAATGGTTAGGCTCAAAACCCTTTTCCTTGCCACAAGGCCCCAGTTCCTCCCGGCAATAGCCGTTCCGGTAGGGCTCGGGGCCGCCATAGCCTGGCGCTTTTCAGGCATGTTCGACCCGGCTTTCTTCGTTGTATCCCTTTTCGCGGCCCTGTGCTACCACGCGGGCATGAACGTTCTCAACGACTACTATGATTTCAAGAACGGGGCCGACGCGCTCAACAAATCTCCGCTTACGCCTTTTGCGGGCGGAAGCAGGTTCATACAGAACGGCCTTCTTAGCCCAAGGGAGACTCTTTTTCTCGGGGCCGGGTGTGTAGCTGCCGGTACCTTTGCCGGGCTTTACCTTGCCTGGGCCGCTACCCCTCTCATCCTTGTCATAGGCTTTCTGGGATTACTTTCCGGGTACTTTTACTCTGCTCCTCCTCTATTTCTTGCGGGAAGGGGATTGGGCGAAGCTACAGTCGCCGTGAGCTTCGGGCTCCTGACGGTCGTGGGCTCGTGCATGGTGCAGACAAAGAGGCTGAGTTTCGAAGCGGCGTTCGCGTCATTGCCGCTCTCATTTCTCATAGCCGCGCTCCTCATGGTAAACGAGTTTCCTGATTTCGAATCCGACAGGCTCGCCGGGAAAAGAAACCTCGTTGTGCGCCTCGGCAAAGCAAAAGGCGCGTATGCCCTGCTCGCGGTCATATTCTTCGCCTTTGCCAGCGTAATAGCCGCTGTCCTGACAGGCTTCATGCCAGAGCTGTCGCTCATCGCCCTTCTTGCCGCCATACCTGCCTTTTATTGCGCGTTTTCCATTATAAAAAACCCGGATGGCGGCCCCTCGCTGGTGCCAGCCATAAAATCCATTATACTTGCACACCTCTTGACCGGAATCCTCCAGATAGTCTCCCTTTTAGTTGCCCGCTGAAAAACACACCCTCTTCCCCTTGACACAAGAAAGGCCCGTCCCTATCCTTTAAGTAACAAAGGCCCACACACGCACTAAAGGAGGAACAATCCAATGCCGCTCGACAAATGGAACCCGCTGAAAGAACTGGAGTCCATGAGAAAAGAGATGGACAGGATATGGGAGGACCTTTTCCCTTCCAGGAAACCCGAGGCCGCGCCGTGGAAGAGGCAGCCCGCAACCCCGGAGCAGGCAACGGCAAGCCCGGCTATCGATATAATAGACAGGACCGACGCGATAGTCGTCCGGGCCGAGATGCCGGGAGTGGCAAAGGACGACATCGACATCTCCCTTCAGGACGGGACTCTGACTATAAAGGGAGAGGTGAAGGAAGAGGCCGGACAGAAGGAAGGAAACTATACCTACTCCGAGAGGAACTACAGGTATTTCGCGAGGTCGCTCAATATCCCCTTCAAGATAAAGCAGGACGGGATAAAGGCCACATTGAAAGACGGCGTGCTTTCCGTTCAGCTGCCCAAGGTAGTCGAAGAGCAGCCCAGGAAGATAACCGTGGACATATCATAAAATTTTCATGACTCTGCCTGGCCCGGGCATATCATTCGCCCGGGCCTTTGAAGAAGAGGGCTGTCTCAAAACCCGCCTTGTTTTTTTCTTAATTTTTCCTTCAGTCTTTTTTCTGTACACCTGAACTATTCCCGCTCCCCATTGAGACAGCTTTCTTCTTCGGCAGGACGGTCAGGTCGTCCTGCGTGGTGACCCATACTGTTATCCCGACAGTGTCGGTCACAGCCAGCAGCCTGTTCAAAAACCGTCCGTCATCCCTGTCTTCCATTATCAGAAGTATCCCCGGGCTTTTTCCTGTAGCGATGGAATAATAAAGCGCCTGCCCGATCGCCTCGGCCCATTTCGGCGCGAAGTCCACCTCAACGGCATGGGTGAGCGTAAGGCAGTCCACCCTTGCCCTGTCAGGAAGGACGAACTCGCTGGCTCCTCCCGCCGCTTCGCACCAGCTCTTCTGGTAATCCCTTTCAGGATGAAGGCTTGCGCAGGCAAACGCCGGGAACAAGAGCAGCAGGGCCGCTATGATGGTTTTCAGGTGCATCGGTCGAATATACACCCGAACGGCGAATTTGCAATCCCGCCGGCTTGCCGGAAGAGCTCTTATAAGCTATAGTCTTTGAAAAAAGCGATGCTGGAGGAGCGGCATGATTGAGGGTTTGAAAGCGCAAAGGCTCGTCGATTACGCTCTGGGGCTGAAATACGACTCCATTCCCGGACAGACGGCCCGCGAGGCAAAAAGGAGGCTGATAGACGCTTTTGCCTGCATGCTCGGCGCTTTCCAGGG
>JACPGA010000020.1 GCA_016182705.1 Deltaproteobacteria bacterium | reverse complement strand
CGAGGGCAACCCGCAATTTGAAAAGGTACAGTGATGCTCAAGGAGCTGCGGTGCGTGGGCGTAGTGGGCGCTGGCACAATGGGCCGGGGCATAGCCCAGGTCTTTGCCATGAAGAATTGTCCCGTAGTGCTCTTTGACAGCTCAAAAGACGCTCTGGCAAACGCGCTGCCCAAAATCAAAGAGCACACCTCAGCCGAACTATGGCCAGTTGTCGCGGAAAACCTGAAAACAAGCGCTGACATCTCGGCGCTTTCCGGCTGCGGCCTCATAATCGAAGCGGTCTTCGAAGAGGCCAGAATAAAAAAAGATGTTTTGAAAGCCATTGAGTCCGTCTGCCGCAAAGACGCGTTGATAGCGACAAACACATCTTCAATCTCAATCGACGAGCTCGCCGACGCGCTCCGTGACCCTTCGAGGTTCGCTGGCATGCATTTCATGAACCCTCCCAAAGTAATGAAACTTGTCGAAGTGGTTAAAGGAAAACAGACCTCGGATGAGACCGTGCGCGCAGTCGTCCAGACAGCTTCTGAACTCGACAAGGTGACTGCTGTAGTCAAGGACACGCCGGGGTTCGTGACTAACAGGCTTTTATTTGCTCTGCTCGGGGAAGCGATGAGACTTCTTCAAGACGGGGTCGCCTCGAGAGAAGACATCGACGCTACGATGAAGCACGGCATGAACCACCCGATGGGCCCTCTTGAGCTGGCCGACTTCATCGGCCTCGACGTCTGTCTGGATATAATGATTTACATAGCAGAGAAGCTCGAAGATGAAAAGTACGCGCCGCCAGCCGTGCTCGTCTCTCTCGTTACAAAAGGAAGGCTCGGGAAAAAAACACGCCACGGCTTTTACAACTACGATGAATAGACCTGTTCTCCTATGTCACGGCGGCGCGGGCTCTAAAAAACCGCTCAAAGCCGCACTGAGCGGCCTTGAAAAAACCCTGGCCAAAAGTTTCAAGCTTCTTGACGATGGAGGCAGCGCGCTCGATGCCGTCACTTCCGCAATCGTCCACATGGAAAACTCGGGCCTTTATAACGCGGGCAAAGGCGCCAACCTTCAGCTCGACGGCATAAGAAGGCTCGACGCCTCCATAATGGAAGGCAACTCCCTTCAGGCAGGGGCCGTGATCGGCCTCGAAGGTTTCGCCAACCCGATACTGCTCAGCCGCCTGGTGATGGATATGGCACACAAGGTCTTCACCAACCTCGGGGCTGCAAAAATCGCTGAAGCCGAAAAGATAGCGCGGCTCGGCCCACCCAATGAAAGGTCATTGAAGAGGCTCGACCGGGCCATGGCAAAAGGCGGCCCAGCGCTCGAGCTTTACAGGAAGTACTTCTCTACCGTTGGGGCAATAGCGCTCGATTCCAGCGGCTGCCTTGCGGCAGGCTCCTCCACAGGCGGGGTCTTTGCCATGCTCCCCGGACGGGTGGGAGACACGCCCCTCATAGGCTCCGGCGTGTACGCCGACAACTCGCTCGGCGCTGTAGCGTGCACTGGGAGGGGCGAAGACATACTGAGGCTATGCCTTGCCAAAGAAGTCTGCATGAACATGAAAAACCGCTCCGCTGAAGACGCCTCTTATCTCTCTTTTAAAAGAGCTTTGTCTTTGGGTTTTCAGGCAGGTATTCTGGCTCTCGACAGAAAAGGGCGCTGGTCAATAACGCACACAACCGCGCACATGCCAGCCGGGGCCGCGTCAAAAGAAGGGGTGATTGTCAGGGATAGGTTCAGGAGGGTCGAGTGAGATGACGGGTCATTAACGAGCGCGCGGCTCTTATGGCACTGCCACTTCCTTCCATTCGCCCGGCTTCAATTCCCCAAGCTCCCACTGGCCTATGCTTACCCTTATGAGACGCAAGGCCGGGCAGCCGACAGCGGCGGTCATCCGGCGCACCTGCCTGTTCTTACCCTCTGTTATGGTGATCTTGAGCCAGCTGTCTGGCACGCTCTTTCTGAAACGTATCGGAGGCGTTCGGGGCCAGATATCCAGCTCCGGGCTGATGAGCTCGGCCTTAGCGGGCCTTGTCATACCGTCCTTTAAAAGAACGCCCTTCCTGAGTTTCTCGAGAGCCTTTTCGTCTGGCACCCCCTCTACCTGGACGAGGTAGGTCTTGGGGAGTTTGTTAGCCGGGTCTGAGATGATGTGCTGAAGGCGGCCTGAGCTGGTGAGCGCGACAAGGCCTTCGCTGTCGTAATCAAGGCGTCCAGCCGCGTAAACGCCGGGCACGTCAATATAATCGGCAAGCGTGGCACGACCCTCTTTATCGGTGAACTGGCAAAGCACCTGAAAAGGCTTATTGAGGAGTATAAGCACCGGACGGACTGCCTGCTTCAGTACGCCGCGCCCCTGGCGGTTCATGCTCCTGCTCATCTGACTTCAGGCTTAGAAGCCACGAGCCACATGTTGTCGCTTGTAGGCAGCCTGTCCTGAAGGCCGAACTTCTCGATTGAAAAACCAGCGCCCTTGAGGACCTCTTTGAGGCTTTTCGGCGTGAAGTAGTTCACATGGTCGGGGTATCTGAAGCCGCACCAGTTTCTGTCTCTTATTACCCTGTTGATAGAATTGTAATTCGGAACCTTTATTATTAGTCGTCCCCTGGGCCTGAGCACCCGCCCGGATTCTTTGAGTACCTCTTTCGGCTGTATCTCGTGCTCGAGGTAGGCCGACATTATAACGCAGTCGAACGAGCCGTCATCAAAGCTGGCAAGGCCCTCCAGAGAGCTGGCGTTGATGACCGTCCCTCCGCGATTTGATACAGCCTTCCCGGCGGTCTTCGCGAGCTGCTTTGAAATCTCTATGCCGAACGGCACGCAGCCGTCTTCAAGGTCTTTCAGAAACTGGCCGCACCCGCAGCCGACCTCAAGGACTTTGCCCCTGACATTAAAGCTCTTCAAAAGGTCCCGGAGCTTGTTTCTCTTGAGGTACTTCCCTTTGAATTTCTTGTTCTTCGAGCTTATCCAGTACAGAAGAGGACTTCTCTTGCGCCTGTAGTCGACTTCCCGGGCATAGGTCTTCTCCCAGGCGAAGTTCTCCTCAAGGTCGGAATAAGGCGGGGGGTTCTCAAGATACACAAAGGAACACCTCGGGCATTCCTTTATCAGCCATTCTCCCTTGGAGTACCTGGACTGGGGCCGGGTTCTATTATCTGCCCCGCATAAAGGGCATGTTCTATGCAGATGCTTCATTTATAGCTTGCTCCTTTTTCAGATATAGATTATACGCACGCCGCCTGCCATAAACCAGTTTTTTTCCAGCGCGGGAGCCCTGATTTTTTCTGATATATATTCAGCACTCTACCCGTCAAAAGTCACAGAGAAACGGCTCCTATAATGTTACTAACTCGTGTAAGAATTTTAAAGGAAATGGAAAAAATGACCGCGAAAAAGATCTGTTTTGCTGTTTTTGCTGTTTTATGGGCTATTTTGCCCTCGAATGAAGCAGGGGCCGAGGACAAAGACTGGAGAGTTTCAGCCTCTGCCAACTTCGAGACCGGAAAATACGGGACAAATTCGAAGACAGATACCTGGTACATGCCTGTCACGGTGAAAAGATATTTCCTGAATGAGGGCGACCTTTCACTGACCATCCCCTACATAAGCCAGACGAGCGGCTCAGAGGTAGTCACCATCGACGGCACCGTATTCCAGATAAAACGCACACCCGGCCCTGAAGTGACCAACTCGGGCAGCGGCGACCTCGTCTTGAAGGGAAGCTATTACCTTTTCAGCGAAAGCAAAAAAATCCCTTTTGACCTTAATCTCACCGCCAAGATAAAAGTGCCAACGGCCGACGATTCCAAAGGGCTTGGCACTGGGGAGTTTGATACCGGATTGGGCCTTGAGTTCGCGAAGACCCTGCCTTCGGGCTTTACCGGGTATCTCGATATCTATTACACGGCTATCGGCGACCCTCCAGGGTTTGACCTCGAGGACAGGGTTTCTTTTGACGCGGGTTTTTCGCGCGCTCTGGCGCCAAGGTG
>JACPGA010000244.1 GCA_016182705.1 Deltaproteobacteria bacterium | reverse complement strand
TTTCCCCAATGAGAGCGTCGGAGAGTGGGAGTTCAGGCACACGGTAAAATACAACAGCCTGCATGATGAGTATGAGCTTACGCTTGACGAGGCCGGCGGGAAGCCGTTCAAGGTTAAAAACACGGAAGAGATGAAAAAGCTCATGGCAAGCTGCGCGGCTGTATCCGTGGAGCCAGCGCACCTTGTGCCTGGCGCTAATTACCGCATCAGGGTCAAGGCCGAGCTCGACTCCATAGACCTGCCGTTTATCCTCAATCGCGTGTTCTTTTTCCTCGAAGCCTTTGACTTCGAGACAGACTGGCATTACTACGACTTCACCCATACCATATGAATGACACGCAGAGCATAGAGGCTGAGGCGCGAAGAAGAAAGCGCGAGTTATACATAATACTCGTTGTCGTCCCTGCCATCCTCCTCCTTACCTATATAGAATCGCACGTGGCGAGCCTCGGCGGCGGCATCCCGATTGCCACGAACATCTTCATATTCGGTCTCATCAACATCAACATAATCCTCCTCATCCTTCTTATTTTTCTCGTGCTGAGGAACATGGTCAAGCTCTTCATGGAAAGGAAGAGCAGGCTCATGGGCTCGCGCCTTCGCACGAAGCTTGTTACCGCTTTCGTGAGCCTTTCCATCATCCCGACCTTTCTTCTTTTCTTCGTGGTCATAGGCTTCATCAACAAGTCCATTGACGGCTGGTTCGGCATCAAGGTAGAGGACTCTTTGAAAGAGTCCCTTGAGCTGGCGCAGAACTACTACCGTGACATGAACGACAGGGTAGCTTCCGCGTCCCGGGCCCTTGCTGTTTCAACCTCGGAAGAGGGGCTTCTGAACGACGGTGAAAAGCTCGAGCTCTTCATGGAAAGGAAACTCACTGAAGGGGATTACGCGACAATAGAGGTCTACACCGCTGACGGCGCGAGGTCGCATTTCGCGATTTCGGCCAAGATAAACAGGAACATGGTCCCGGACGTAGACCCCTTGAGCATCACCAAGGCATTGAAGGGCGAGGCCACTGGCTGGGTGCAGACGCTTGATACTGGCGACGTCGTATGGGGAATTGCTCCCATACCGGCTGGCGCCAGCAAGGTCGCCGGGGCGATGGTCGTGAGCTACTACGTGCCGAGAAGCCTCGTCGAGAAGATGAAGGAGATATCAACGGCCTTCCAGGGCTACAAGCAATTGAAGCTCATGAAGTTCCACGTGAAGGCGAGCTACTTTACCATCCTCCTCATCATTACGCTCTTGATCGTCTTTTTCTCGATCTGGATAGGCCGCTATCTCGCCAAGATGCTCACGGTTCCTATACACGAGCTTGCCGAAGGCACGCACGCCGTGGCCAGCGGCAACCTTGATTACAGAATAAACGTGGAATCAGACGACGAGATAGGCCTGCTGGTGAAGTCGTTCAACAGGATGACCGAAGACCTTAAGGCCGGAAAGATGAATCTTGAAGCCGCCAACCTGGACCTGAGGCGCACGAACACTGAACTTGACCAGAGGAGGCAGTACATAGAGATAGTCCTCGGGAACGTTCCGGCCGGAGTGGTCTCGATAGATAAAATAGGCCGGATAGTATCTATTAACAGGGTAGCCGCTGATATGCTCGGCACTGATGAAGGCCACGCACTGGGAAGGCACTACAGGGAAGTGCTGCGCGAGGAGGACAGGGAAGCCCTGCGCGAGATGTTCCGAGAGATGAGCGAGATGGAGCTTGAATCAATGGAAAGGCAGATGAGGGTTGATGTGAACGGGGCCAGCATGACCGTGCTCGTGAACCTCAACGCCCTGAAAGACGAGACCGGGAGCTACATCGGAATGGTCGCGGTCCTTGACGACCTCACGCACCTCTTGAAGACCCAGAGGATGTCCGCGTGGAAAGAGGTCGCGCGCAGGATCGCCCACGAGATAAAAAACCCGCTTACGCCGATTAAGCTTTCCGCGCAGAGGCTCAGGAAGAAGTACATGGACAGGTTCCCCGAGGAAGACAACGTCTTTGACGAATGCACGATGACCATAATAAATCAGGTAGATGATTTGAAGAACCTCGTCAACGAGTTCTCTAACTTCGCGAGGATGCCGGCGGCCAACCCGAGCCCCAACGACCTGAACGAGATAGTGGGCGAGGTCATGGCCCTTTACAAGTCAGGCCAGAGAAAGGTGAAGCTTGAGTCTTCCATAGACCAGAGGCTTCCGGTGCTCGATATTGACAGGGACCAGATAAAAAGGGTACTAATTAACCTCATAGACAACGCGGTCGCCTCCGTTGAGGACGAAGGCGTAGTGAGCGTCGAGACGCATTTCCTTGAGGAGCTCAAGCTTGCCAGGCTCGAGGTGGCTGACACGGGCGGCGGCATACCGGCTGATATAAAGCAGAGGCTCTTTGAGCCGTATTTTTCGACCAAGAAGACAGGCACAGGCCTCGGGCTTGCCATAGTGAGCAATATAATATCCGACCATAACGGGTACATAAGGGTCAGGGACAACCAGCCTAAAGGCACCCGTTTCGTTATCGAGCTTCCAGTGAAGGCGGTGGCCGTATGAAGACGACCGTGATGCTGGTCGACGATGAAAAGGATATAAGGGACTCGCTCACCGGCGTCTTGAAGGACGAAGGTTACGAGGTCGTGGCCGCCGCCAACGCCGAGGAGGCTTTCAAGAAGCTGGAGGCGCGCTCCCCTGAGGTAATTCTTCTGGACATATGGCTTCCTGGTATGGACGGCACAGAGGCCTTGAAGGAGATAAAGCTCAGGCACCCGGGCATACCGGTCATCATGATATCCGGGCACGCCAACATCGAGAATGCCGTCAAGACGACAAAGCTCGGGGCATACGACTTCCTTGAAAAGCCCCTTTCGCTCGACAAGGTGGTTTTGACAGTCGAGCACGCCATCGAGCATAAGAGGCTTTTAGAAGAGAACAGGCATTTAAAGCAGAAGGCCTGGGCAAAGTACGAGATAATAGGGAACTCGCAGGCCATACAGGCCTTGAAGAGCGACATAGACAGGGCCGCTCCTTCGAACTCGTGGGTACTTATTACCGGCGAAAACGGCACGGGCAAGGAGCTTGTCTCCAGGAACATACACCTTCAGTCGAACAGGTCTGG
>JACPGA010000243.1 GCA_016182705.1 Deltaproteobacteria bacterium | reverse complement strand
CATATATGTAAATATGTGAGCATTTTTACTTTCGCCCTGACAAAGATGTCGGGGAAAAGATCAATTTTTATAAAGAGTAGCCGCTTTCTTCGTGCTGCGTGAGATCGAGTCCCTGTATCTCTTCCTCTGTCGTAACCCTTATGCCTATCGTCATATCGATTGCCTTGAGTATAACGAGCGTGCCTACCGCGGACAATACTATCGTAACGAGCGCGCCTATGGCCTGTTTCATCAGAAGGTCCGGGTTGCCGTGAATGAGCCCGGTTGCCCCGATGGATGCGAATATGCCGGTCGCGAGCGTGCCCCATGTGCCTGCTACTCCGTGTATGCCGAATACGTCAAGCGTGTCGTCGTAGCCGAACTTCGGCTTCAGTATTGTTACGGCGATATAGCAGAGCGCTCCGCCAGCGAAACCTATTGCAAGAGCCGCTGCCGGGCTCACGAAGCCGGCGGCTGGGGTTATGGAGCCGAGCCCTGCCACCGCCCCGGACATCGCGCCCAGCATGGTCGGCTTGCCCCTGTGCGCCCACTCTACGAAGCCCCAGGTAAGGGTGCCGATTGCGGCCGCGACATTTGTCGCCACAAAGGCCCCGACTGCGATCCCGTCGCTCGCCAGAGCGCTCCCGGCGTTGAAGCCGAACCAGCCGAACCAGAGTATGCCCATGCCTATGACAGTAAGCGTCAGGTTATGCGGGGCCATCAATTCCCTCGGCCAGCCCCTTCTCCTGCCGATGTATATGGCAGCGACGAGGGCAGAGACGCCTGAGCTTATATGCACAACTATTCCGCCAGCGAAATCCAGGACCCCGAGCTTCTGCAGCCAGCCGCCGCCCCAGACCCAGTGGCAAAGCGGGTCGTAGACGATGAAGGCCCAGAGAATGCTGAAGACGACTACCGCTGAAAACTTTATCCTTTCGGCAAAGGCCCCTGTTATGAGCGCGACCGTTATCGCCGCGAACATGCCCTGAAAGGCCATGAACAGAAGGTGCGGTATCGTGCCCTTGGGTTCTACGCCGACGCCATTAAGTCCGAGAAAATCAAGGCTGCCAATAAAACCGTTTATGTCAGGGCCGAAGCTCAAGGTATACCCGGCCATTATCCATTGCACCGTTATGAGGCAGAGTATGAAAAAGCTGTGCATTATGGTTGAGAGCACGTTTTTCTTCCTTGCCATGCCAGCGTAAAAAACGGCAAGCCCCGGGACCATGAACATTACGAGCGCCGTTGAGACCATGAGCCACGCCGTGTCTGCCTTGTCTATTACGGCGGCGTCAGCCGCCTGGGCAAGACCCGCCCATCCAAAAAACACCGCCAGAAATGATGTCAGAACAACTACCGCCTTCATCTGCTGCCTCCTGATCTTCTTTGATCTTTCGGGCTCCCATAACGGGCAAGGGCGTCATTGCCAGCCTGTGTTTCCGAAACCTCCGTCATTGCGAGCGCAGCGATGCAATCTCGTCTTTTGATAAATCAAGCACCTTGAGATTGCTTCGTCGCTTCGCTCCTCGCAATGACTATTCCATTCCTAAAAGTGGTATATGGCGTTAAGGCCCACCGTGTCCTGCGTATCGGAAAGAGCCCCGTCCTTGTCAAAGACGTCCTGGTCCGAGTTGTCGTGGCGATACTCCGCCCTGATGAGAAGGTTGTCGTTCACGGCGTACTCGGGCGTCAATGTAACTTCCCACAGGTCCTGGGCTGTCGTTGTCCTCGCGCCGTCATCGTCGGAGAAGAACTCGACCCGCGCGTTCAACGCGAAGTTGTCGTTTATGGCGTACCTCGCGTACCCCGCAACCCCTGTCCACGTGGCGTCTCCGATACCTGGCACACTCTCCTCTGTGCCGTAGACGTAGTCAGCCTTCAAGGTGAGATTGCCCATCTGCTTCGACACATTCGCGTTGAAAAGGTGCCTCAGGTTTCTGTTTGAGTCGGCCTGCTCCGCGCCTACCATGTACTTGAGGCTTATCGCCGTTCCCTCGGACGGCGTTATTGCGGCCATGATGTGCGCTGATTTGGACGTATTGTTGTCTTTCACATTGTCCCAGCCGTTCACGATAGCGCCGGACCCTCAGGCCAGTATGCGTAAAAGGTATGCTGAAGTAGAAGAGGAACGAGCGCGAGTAGTTCATGTTCCAGTCCTCGTAGCCTTCTATCACCTCAAGGCCGTGGTCAGTGACGAACTTTCCGAAGTCCAGCCTGAGGCCGCTGCCAACCGGCGCCATGTAGGAAATATAGGCCTGGCGTATGTCAAAGTCGTCTGAGCTTGTGGCCCCGGTTGCGTGTATGGCCTTCGGCACGGTGTATCCGAAGTTGAGGTCAAGCCTGAAGCCCGCATCGCCGGAGTCGACCGCGTCCTTGTGGAACACGAGCTGGGCGAGCTCCAGGTTGATGCTGTCGTGGGTGTCGTTAAAGGGCCTCAGGTTGATCGCCCTCGTATGCGGCTCGTTGAAGTTGTAGTTGTACCCTGCGGAAAGAAGCCCATTGATCTGGACATCTTTCAGGGCGTCTGCCACTGTAAGTCCGTCGGCTGCCAGAGCCTGACCCGAAAAAAGCAGAAGGCCGCAGGCGGCTGATGCTATTGCCAATCTCTTCATTGTGTTACCTCCGTCTTTTTTTAAGCAGCCGCCCCTTTAAAAAATAAAAAGGCGCCTTGCTCTTCTTTTGGAAGAATAAGGCGCCGTTGCCTTTTTTCGATTTCATTTTATTCCGGTTACGCCAGTGTAACCCTGTTGCCTTGAGCTTTTGTTATTGCAACACCAGTGCCAACCTCGATTTGATGATTTTCCTTTATATTCTGTACCAGAAACAGCCCGGCTGCCTCTTTTTGCCTCAGTTCCGGGCAAGTGTGCCTATTTTTCGACCATGCGGCTGAACCTCGCGGCAAGCGCGCTCCCGAGCCTGTTGAGCGCTTCTATCCGTTCCGGCGTCTCCTCGATTATTGATTTGGGGTCGACCACGCCCTTGAGGGAGGCGAGTTCATCCTTGTTAACGGTTATCCATTCCCTTATCATCTGCTCGGTTACTTCGAGGTGGAACTGTATTCCGTAAGCGGCAGGCCCTACCTTTATGACCTGATTGGGAAACAAGTCGCTTGAAGCGAGCATGAGCGCGCCCTGCGGGACGTCAAAGGTGTCCCCATGCCAGTGAAAGGCCCTGAATTTGTCGGGGAAGCCGAGAAAGAGCCAATCGTTGTCAGCGTCTTCCGTAAGGGTGACGTCATGCCAGCCTATCTCCTTGGCATTGCCCTTATAGACCCGGCTGCCCGCGGCCTTCGCCAATAGCTGAGAACCCAGGCATATGCCGAGCAAAGGGACTCTTTTTTTGAGGGCGTCTTCGATTAACTTCAGTTCAGGTTTTATAAAAGGGTACTTGTCATCTTCATAGACGCCCATCGGTCCGCCGAGCACGACAAGACCATCGTAGCCGTCTATGCGCTGCGGGACTGACGAGCCCCTGTACAGGTCTATATACTCGACCACGGAGTCGCTTTCAATGGGCCTTTTCAAAATGCCGAGCCCTTCGTGCGGCACGTGCCTTAAAACCAGCGCTTTCCCCATATTCCCTTTACCTGCCTTTATCGAATGCCATGATAATGACCTCCGCGACCTCGGCCATCGACTTTCTCTTATCCATGCTTATTTTTCTTATCCGCGTGAACGACTCTGTCTCGCTCAGGCCTTCGCGCTCCATCAGGAGGCCCTTGGCCTTTTCAATAAGCTTTCTCGCCTGAAGCGTATTTTTCAGGTCCTCGTTCTCTTTGCGAAGCGCGGTGAACTCGCTGAACCTCGATATGGCAAGCTCCACCGAAGGCGCTATCTCTTCGCCCCTGACGGGCTTCATCAGATAGCCCATGACCCCTGCCTCGGCCGCCCTCCTTATGGTCTCGTCATCATCGCAGCCCGTAAGGAGCACGATGGGCGTAGGGCAGCACCTGCCTATCTCTTCAGCCGCCTCTATGCCGTCCTTGCCGGGCATCTTGACGTCCATGATAAGGAGGTCGGGGGAATTGAGCCTGCATATCTCAAGAGCCTGAGTACCGTCAGAACCCTCGGCCACAAGGGTAAAACCCGCGTCCTCGATGAATCCCTTGAGGACCAGCCTTTCAGTGGGGTTGTCGTCTACGATCGCTATTTTTCTCATGCTATTGATAGATAGCAATTAGGGTGCCAACGGAAGTTTTCAGCTGTTTACTGGTGTTTTCTGCGGTATCGAGCCGGGATGACTGACTGGTGCGTGCTTTTGAGGCTGACGATGCTTAAGTTTTGTGCA
>JACPGA010000237.1 GCA_016182705.1 Deltaproteobacteria bacterium | reverse complement strand
TACTGGCGTAAGGTCGCCGTGGATATATCTTACGCTCCTCCCGAAGGTAATGTGGTCAATCGTGCCTGCGCTCATCCTTTACATTGTCACGCTGAATGACAGAAAGGCGAGGGGGCTGGGGGCCGCCTTTATTCTGTGGATAGCGACGGTCATTGCCTTTCATGTCGTGCTCGGGGCTGAGGGTTATTCAAAGGTGCTGCGCTACGTGATTCTGGCGGCGCCTCCGGCGATATTGCTCTTCTCCATGTCAGTACCGCTGGTTTTAAAGAGGTTCAGGGAAGGATCAAACGCAAGAGGGCTCTACGGAGCTTTGCTGGTAATCTCGGCTATAGCGGTAGCCCTTGAGGCTGCCGCAGGCATAAAGAGCACGGCTCTTTACGCGATAGATTTGATTTTCCCTTTATTCGGAGGATTATAGGCAGGCTGCTGTCAGTTCTTCCTGTAGATGTATATCCCATAGCCGGGTTCCGGAGCAGGGGCGTTTTCAATATCCTTGCCCCAGGAGTATTTCCTGTCTTCGGCCGCTTTGATGTCCACCATTCCCGTCAATGTGTATCTTTCAGCCACGAAGTCCCGCAGCCAGTCGAATATCGCGGTTGAAGAGTCTTCGTTAGCGCCCCATGAGAACTTGATGTCCACGAACACGAGAAGCGATGGATCGGCCCGCCTTATTTCATCGAGCATCTTCTTTTGCATGTCTATCGCGAACTGTTGTCGTTCCATCAGAGGGTAGGTATAGATGAAGCCCGTGGCTGAGCGCCGCCTGGAGTAGAAGTAGATCTCAGGCTCTGAGCCGAGGACCGCTATTTTTTCATCAGGTGCGGTGTTCCTGGAAATGTATTCCGAGATGACGAGGGCTTCGGGGAAAGGGTTGTAGCCGTACATATTCCTTGAGAGGGCCTCAGGCGTTGAAACAAGCGCTCCGCGTTGCGTGTAGACAAAGCTGGCGAAAAGGGCGGCGCTAAGAAGAGCCGTTGCCATTGCCTCTTTTCTTTTTCCGAAGAATACCGGCAGAGCGGTTGTCGCTGCGGCGAAAAGAAATGAGGCGGCCGGAAGCATATAGATGAAATAATGCGGCCTGAAGAAAAAGCCGGGGACAACGGCAAGGGCAGAAAAGGCCAGAAGGCCCATGATGAAGGGCCATGCCTTTCTGGCCTCTTTATTCCATAACGGCGCGAGGAGCCCGGCGCCGCAGAATATCCACAGGAGCGGGGAAGAGAAAAAGATGTTCATGGCTTCAAACCTGAGGCGGGACAAGCCGGTTGAAAAAGTCGTGACCGAGACATATTCCCTTGCGTAGGTGAATGTCCAGAACCAGAACTCGCTGAAAACGCCCGAGAGGTAAAGGGCCACGCACATCGTCAGGAACGGAACTGCGGCCCCCAGCGTGAAGACGGCAACCCTGGTTATGGTCTTTTTCAGCCCGCTACTCCGCAACTCGAGGGCAAGAAGGAAGTAGCCGAAAAGGATGAAGGCCGCCCCGTGCTGCTTTATCGTGTATCCCGCGCCAAGGAAAAGGCCGCCCAGGAAAAGCATGGGAAGGCTACCGTTGTCACGGGCCTTCATTAATACCAATACTCCAGCGAGCGCTACCAAAAGCACGAAATGCTCTGAGTTGGCCATTATGCCCTGCACGCTCGGCAGGAAAGAGAGCATTGCGAACATCAACGCCGCCGCCAGAGCTGCAATCGGGTCAAAGAGCCTTCTGCCTATGAGGAACACAAGGATAATGGTTGCTGAGTTGACGCAGGCCAGGGCCAGATGGACTCCCCAGTGGGTCTGGCCGAAAAGGAAAAGTATCGCGGCGTAGGCGGCGTAGATGCCCGGGAACTTCATATTGTACGCTTCTTTAAACGGAGGCACGCCGTCCAGCATGAGCTGGGCCGCGTAGGCGTACTCGCCCTCGTCACGCTCAAACGGGATATCCATTACCTGAAGGCGCAGGACAAACGAGGCCGCGACGATGGCGGCGAGTATGGCCCATTGAAGGCGGTTTTTTATCATGTCAGGAGTTTAATTGTTTTTCTTAGCCTTTTTCAAGGGTAAAAAAAGACCATGAGAGGATGAAAAAACACTTTCAGGGGCGTTTTTGCTCATTAAAAGGTTTATTTGGGTTGGCTGATTTGCTAAAATATAAGTCTTGGCTGTCACTTTGGCGTAATTTTAAGAAAAACGTATCTTAATCTTGACAAAAAATATAAAAATGTTTATATATACAGGTTCTAAGTTCGCTTCTGAAAAAAGTTTTCTGTGAAGCGGCTTTGTTCGGGAATGGGGCGCTTTGCTGCCTCAGGCCCAAAAGGCTTTAAACCCGATGTTCTTCAGGCGCGTAGCTCAGGGGTAGAGCGCTACATTGACACTGTAGAGGTCGGCGGTTCGAAACCGCCCGTGCCTACCATATCTAATAGAAGGTATCATCCACCGCAGGCTGGTCCGATGGACATCTGCGTGGTGGGTGATGCCTTTTTGATTTAAGGAAACCGGGGCCGAGAGGCCGATCAGCCTGCAAGTTTTCAGGCACATGTAATTTGAAATTGCCGTCTGAAAATGGCTCGCTCAGGTTAATAAAGAGCCGCCAGTCAATTAAAAGGCAAAAGGGCCAGTTAGCAATCAGATGACAAAGGTAATCTATCCGACCGGAGATGAAGGGGATTTCAAAGAGGGAAGCTCCTTCTTCGAGGTCTTGAAGGCCCACAACAGGGATCTTTTAAAGAAGTCTGTTGCCGTGAAGGTCGACGGCGTATTAAAAGACCTCGGGAGCGCGCTTGGCGACTCCGGCCCGAAAAAAATCGAGGCCGTGACCATCGATACCGTTGAAGGGCTTGAGGTACTGAGGCATTCAACGGCCCATGTGTTGGCCGAGGCAGTGCAGTCCCTCTATTCCGGCGTCAAGGTGGCCATTGGCCCGGCCATAGAAGACGGCTTCTACTACGATTTCGATGTGACAACGCCCTTCACCCCTGAAGACCTCGAAAAGATAGAGGCCAGGATGAAGGAGATAATAAAGGCTGATCACCCGTTCAAGAGGGAAGATCTCCCGAAGGACAAGGCCCTTGAGCTTTTCAGGGGAATGGGCGAGGGCTACAAGGAAGAGATAATCTCCGAGCTGGACGCTCCTGCCGTAAGCGTCTACAGGCAGTCCGGCTTCGTTGACCTCTGCCGCGGGCCTCATCTTCCTTCCACCGGCTGGATAAAGGCTTTCAAACTGACCGGGACCGCGGGCGCGTACTGGCGCGGCGACGAGAAGAACAAGATGCTCCAGAGGGTCTACGGCACGGCCTTCTTTTCAAAGGACGAGCTCAAGGCCTATCTTGACAGGATAGAGGAAGCCAAGAGAAGGGACCACAGGAAGCTCGGGCGCGAGCTTGACCTTTTCTCCACGAGCGAGAACATCGGCTCCGGCCTTGTTCTCTGGCACCCGAAGGGCGCGACAGTCAGGGGAATAATAGAGAATTTCTGGAAGGCCGAGCACGCCAAAAGCGATTATTCGATTGTGTACACGCCCCATGTAGCCAACCTCGACCTCTGGAAGACGAGCGGCCACTGGGACTTTTACAGGGAGAACCTTTACTCTCCTATGGACGTTGAAGGGCAGGATTACATCGTAAAGCCGATGAACTGCCCGTTCCACATACAGATATACAAGACCGGCCTCAAGAGCTACAGGGACCTGCCCATAAGGTACGCCGAGCTGGGAACCGTCTACAGGTATGAACGCTCGGGCGCGCTCCACGGCCTGTTGAGGGTCAGGGGCTTCACCCAGGACGACGCGCACATATTCACGACCCCATCACAGCTTGAAGAGGAGATAAAGGGAGTCCTGAAGTTTGTCGTTTTCATATTAAATTCTTTTGGATTCAATGATTTTGATATATACTTAAGCACCAGGCCGGAAAAGTATGTCGGCGACCTTGAGAATTGGGCAAAAGCTGAAGCGGCTCTGAAGGGCGCGCTTGAATCGCAGGGCTTGAAGTACAGCATAGACCCGGGCGAGGGCGTCTTCTACGGCCCGAAGATAGACATAAAGATAAAAGACGTAATCGGCAGGAGCTGGCAGTGCTCGACCATACAGGTCGACTTCAACCTGCCCGAGCGTTTCGACGTAACATACAGGGATGAGAACGGCGGCGAAAGCCGTCCCATAATGATACACAGGGCGCTCATGGGCTCCCTGGAGCGGTTCTTCGGCTGCTTGGTCGAGCATTACGCCGGGGCTTTCCCGGTCTGGCTCGCGCCTGTGCAGGCCGTTGTGCTTACCGTCACCGAGAGGAACGACGAGTACGCGAAAGAAGTATACAGGAGGCTTCGGGCCGAGGGCATAAGGGCCGAGCTTGACATCAGGAACGAGAAGCTGGGCTTCAAGATACGCGAATCCCAGCTTCAGAAGATACCGTATCAGCTCGTCATAGGCGACAAGGAAACCGAAACAGGGCAGGTCGCCCCAAGATTGAGGGGCGGGGCTACATTGCCTGTTATGACGGTCGACGAGTTCCTCGCAGTAATAAAGGCCGAAAACCGGCCTGGCGTCCAGACGAACTAGGCGCCGTAATCAGGAGGGGGTGAATTTTATAGCTAAGGATACTGTAAGAATAAACCGGATGATAAGGGTGCCGCAGGTCAGGGTCATTGACGCTGATGGCAATCAGATGGGCGTTCTGGCCACAAAGGACGCATTGGCCGCGGCGGAAACAGCCGGGCTCGACCTCGTCGAGATAGCCCCTACTGCCGCCCCGCCGGTATGCCGCATAATGGACTACGGCAAGTACAAGTACCAGCTCAGCAAGAAGGCCAAAGAGGCCAAGAAAAAGCAGACCGTAATCAGTCTTAAAGAGATGAAGCTGCGCGGCAAGACTGAGGAACACGACTTCCAGTTCAAGCTGCGCAATATAAAGAAGTTTCTCGAAGAAGGCGATAAGGTTAAGGTAACGATAATCTTCAAGGGCCGCGAGATAACCCATACCTCACTTGGAATGGGCATGCTCAAGCGAGTCGCGGAAGAGCTCAAGGACGTGGCCACCATAGAGGCCAACCCCAAGCTCGAAGGCCGCACGATGAGTATGGTCGTGGCTCCGGCTCCGCAGAAGGTTGAAAAAGCAAAAACAGAGGCGGCCGCGCTGGCACAGAAGGAAGACGC
>JACPGA010000230.1 GCA_016182705.1 Deltaproteobacteria bacterium | reverse complement strand
TGCCGGTGCCAACGAGCGGGCTCTCGGTCTGGATGAGCGGGACCGCCTGCCTCTGCATGTTCGAGCCCATGAGCGCCCTGTTAGCGTCGTCGTTTTCGAGGAACGGTATGAGGGCCGCAGCCACGGAGACGAGCTGGTTCGGGGAGACGTCCATGAGGGTTATGTCCTCGGGACGCGCCATTATGAACTCGCCGCCTTTCCTGGCGGAGACGAACTCGCTTGTGAACCTGCCATCCTTGTCAAGGGCCGCGTTTGCCTGCGCTATGACATGGTCTTCCTCATCGAGGGCCGACAGGTAGTTTATCCTTACTGTGACCCTGCCTTCGCGGACTTCCCTGTAAGGGGTCTCTATGAAGCCGTAATCGTTTACGCGCGCATAAGTCGAAAGAGAGACTATGAGGCCGATGTTCGGTCCCTCAGGCGTCTCGATCGGGCATATGCGTCCGTAATGGGTCGCGTGAACGTCCCTGACCTCGAAACCCGCCCTTTCCCTCGTCAAGCCTCCGGGCCCGAGGGCCGAAAGCCTTCTCTTGTGAGTGACCTCGGAAAGCGGGTTGGTCTGGTCCATGAACTGCGAAAGCTGCGAAGAGCCGAAGAACTCCTTTATGACCGCGGAAACCGGCTTCGGGTTTATAAGGTCGTGCGGCATGAGCGTTTCAAGCTCGCCCAGGCTCATTCTTTCCTTGACGGCCCTCTCCATGCGCAGCAGGCCTATCCTGTACTGGTTTTCCAGGAGCTCGCCGACTGAACGCACCCTTCTGTTGCCGAGGTGGTCGATATCGTCTACCGTACCCTGGCCGTTCCTGAGAAGTATCAGGTAGCGGACGACTTCGAGTATGTCTTCCTTGCGGAGCGTGGTAACGTCAAGGGACGTGTCGAAGCCGAGCTTCCTGTTGAGCTTCAGGCGGCCGACCTTTGACAGGTCGTACCTTTCGGAATTGAAGAACAGGTCCTGGAAAAACGCGTTGGCCGTATCGACGGTCGGCAGGTCGCCCGGCTTGAGCCTCTTGTATATCTCAATCCTGGCGTTCAGCGTCATGTTGGTGATCGGGTCGTCCGGGTTCTCTTTGCGGAACTCGTTTATGGTCCTGCTGTCGCCGTGCTCTATCTTGTCGTTGAGGAGGGTCTCCCTGAAGAAGTTGCCCATGGCCTCAATGAGGAGAAGCTTGAAGGAGGATATCTCTCTTCTGGATATTTCGTCGAGCTTGTCGCGCGAGAGTATCTGGTTGCACTCGAGCACTACTTCGCCGGTCTTGGGGTCGACTATGTCCGTCGAGGCTATTCTGCCTACGATGTCCTCGACCTCTACCGGAATATATTTAACACCGGCCGCCACGAGCTTCTTCAGGACGAGCCTGGTGAACTTTCTGTCTTTCTTTACGATGACTTCGCCGGTATTGGGGTCTTTTATGTCGCGGCTGACCTTCTGGCCCACGAGGAAGTCGGGCTCAACGCTCTTTAAGATCTTCTTGTTCTCGAGGAGTATCTCCTCGCTGGGGTAGAAATAATTGAGCATCTCCTCGACTGAATAGCCGAGGGCCTTCAGGAGGATGCTGACAGGCATCTTGCGCCTTTTGTCTATGCGCACATAGAGCCAGTCCTTCTGGTCGAACTCGAAATCGAGCCAGCTGCCGTGGTAGGGGATGACCCTCGCGGTATACAGGACCTTGCCGGTGAAGCCCTTGGGCTTCTCGAATTCGAAGAAGACGCCGGGGGACCTGTGAAGCTGGCTTACAATGACCCTCTCGGTCCCGTTAATAATAAAGCTGCCGTTCTCGGTCATCAGGGGTATTTCGCCGAAATATACCTCCTGCTCCTTGATGTCCCT
This sequence comes from Deltaproteobacteria bacterium, assembly GCA_016182705.1. Taxonomy (GTDB): domain Bacteria; phylum Desulfobacterota; class GWC2-55-46; order GWC2-55-46; family GWC2-55-46; genus GWA2-54-12. The sequence continues at coordinate 3,199 of JACPGA010000230.1, read as the reverse complement.
TATGGACTGGGCCCCGGTATCGAGGTCCTTGTCCCACATGATAAGGCGCACCATGAGCTTTATAGGAGCGGCGAAAGTCATGCCCTTCTGATGGCACTCCTCGGTGGTGTACTTGGGCTCGAGAAGCGAATACCTTACGTACTCCAATGAGGCGTTGCCGCTGAAATCCTTTATGGGAAAAGCGCTTTTAAAAACAGACTGGAGACCGGTATCAGTCCTGGCCTCGGCTTTCGCGTCTGTCTGGAGGAACTGGACGAAGGAATTCTTCTGAACCTCAATGAGGTTCGGCATGCTGACGACTTTACCTATGCGGGAGTAATCCTTCCTCAAGGCTTGTGCGGTTATATGGGTAGAGGAAGCCATATTTTCGTTAACTCCTTTTTGAAATCCTACAGTGGAATCTGCCCGCCGGACTCTCCCGGCGGGCAGTTCACAACCATTTTACGGTTTCGACCCGTAAATACCGGCGCGGTTAAGCGCCCTTGCGGTTATATTCGGTTTTCTCAGAGCTTACTGGATCTCGACCTTGGCGCCGGCGCTCTCGACCTGCTTCTTTATCTTCTCGGCCTCATCCTTCGCAACGCCTTCCTTCAGGGTCTTGGGCGCGCCCTCGACGAGGTCCTTCGCTTCCTTGAGGCCCAGACCGGTTATGGCGCGGACTTCCTTGATGACCTTTATCTTCTCGGCTCCGGCATCCTTAAGGATGACGTTGAACTCGGTCTGCTCGGCTGCGGCAGGGGCTGCGGCGCCTGCGGGAGCGGCGGCAACGGCAGCGGGGGCTGCGGCGGAGACGCCGAACTTTTCCTCAAGCTCCTTAACGAGATCGGCCAGTTCCAGTACGCTCATGCTCTCTATATACTTGATTACATCTTCCTTCTTTATGTCAGCCATCGTAGTCCTCCGAATTTTGTATTTTATCAATTAATGTAAGTAGGTTAAAGCTTTACCTTTTACGCGCCTGCCGCTGCGGCCTTCTGGTCCTTCACGGCGTTGAGCGCGTACAGGAACTTTCTGGGCACACCCGCGAGAACGCCGGCGATACCTGTCATCGGGGCCTTCATCGAGCCAAGCATCCTGGCGAGAAGGACTTCCCTCGACGGAAGTTCAGCAAGGCCTTTTATCTCCGCAACGGAGATGACCTTGTTACCCAGGGTACCGATCCTGAGCTTGAGCTTCGGCTGGTCCTTGGCGAACTGCACGAGAGTCTTCGCGGCCAGCGCCGCGTCGCTGTAGCTGAACGCGATAGCCGTAGGGCCCTTCAGTTCAGAAGCCAGCGACTCGATCGGGGTACCCTTCACCGCGCGCCTGGCGAGCGTGTTCCGGACCACCTTGAAATCCATCGAGGACTTCCTGAGGGACGCCCTGAACTCGTTCATGTCCTGCGCCTTTATGCCCTGGTACTCAGCGATAAAAGTCGCGTTGGCCCTCTTGAACTTGTCCTGGACTTCTTCAACAAGATTGACCTTTTGTGATTTTTCCAAAACGTTTTCCTCCTTTCTGTCTTTTTTTTATCAATCAAAAGACAGAGAGTTGCCAAGGCTAAAAATAGTGACCGGCGCGAAGGAATACTTCTCCCCGCACCGCGGAGCCGGCTTACCCCGGACTCCCGAATCGCCTTCTCTGGCCTCGGTAGGATTATTAAGCTCGCGCCCCTACTGTCTTTGACCGTCAGTTGTAAAAAACCGCCCTGCGCTTGAGGCGGCCATGGAATCAACCACGGCCGCCCTCAGCGAAGCCGATTACTTGAACATGTTTCTGATTTCCATCGCGTCGAGCCTTATGGAGGGGCCCATTGTCGTGCAAACGAACAGGCTTCTCACATAAGTGCCCTTGCTGGAAGCGGGCTTTGCCTTTATGATGGCGTCCATGAGAGACATGAAGTTCTCCCTGAGCTTCTGGCCGCCAAAAGAGGCCTTGCCAACCGGGACGTGGATGTTGCCCTGCTTGTCGACCCTGAACTCGACCTTACCGGCCTTGAGGTCGGATACGGCCTTCTTAACGTCGAAGGTGACGGTCCCGAGCTTGGGGTTCGGCATGAGGCCCCTGGGGCCGAGCACCTTGCCGAGCTTGCCGACGGCGCCCATCATGTCAGGGGTGGCGACGATTGCGTCGAAATCCAGCCAGCCCTTTGAGACCTTCTCTATCATGTCCTCGGCGCCGATGAAGTCCGCGCCAGCGTCCTTTGCCTCGACCTCTTTTTCGCCCTTGGCGAACACGAGGACGCGTACGGTCTTGCCGGTGCCGTGCGGGAGGACCACGGTGCCCCTGACCATCTGCTCAGGGTGCTTCGGGTCTACGCCCAGCCTGCCGGATACCTCTACCGTCTCGTCGAACTTGGCGCATACAGTCTCAGGGACGAGATTGAAGCCCTCGGTCAGTTCGTAAGTCTTTGCGGAATCTATCTTAGCCTTTGCGGCTTCAAATTTCTTGCCCATTGTCCTTTAGCCCTCCACCGTGATGCCCATGCTCCTGGCAGTGCCTTCGACGGTCTTTATTGCGGCGTCGAGGGTTACGGCCGAGAGATCAGGCAACTTGAGTTTCGCTATATCCTCTACCTGCTTCTTCGTTACCTTGCCTACCTTGGTCTTGTTGGGCTCCTTCGAGCCCTTCTCGAGTCCGGCGGCCTTCAGAAGAAGCACAGAGGCTGGAGGGGTCTTGGTTATGAAAGAAAAAGACCTGTCCGAGTATACGGTGATTACGACCGGGGTTATCATCCCCTCCTGGGCCTGGGTCCTGGCGTTGAAGGTCTTGCAGAACTCCATGATGTTCACGCCGTGCTGACCGAGCGCAGGGCCTACCGGGGGTGAAGGGTTCGCCTTTCCGGCAGGTATCTGCAGCTTAATCTGTCCTGTTACCTTTTTTGCCATACATCCTCTCGATTTCCGGACCGTGCGAGCGGCTTTTGAGGCCTCCGGTCACGTCATCACCGGCTTTTAGCCGGTGTAGTTGAATTCATTTTTATAAAAACCGGCTGATGCCGGCATGTAAACTTTTATGCCTTCTCGACCTGAACGAAATCGAGCTCAACGGGGGTTGCCCTGCCGAATATGCTCACAAGGACTCTGAGCTTGCCCTTTTCAGGCTTGACTTCCTCGACGACTCCGGCGAAGTTGGTGAAAGGCCCGTCTACGACCCTTACGTTCTCGCCTCTTTCAAAGCTGACCTTGGGCTTGGGCTTTACCGCCCCTTCTTCCATCTG
>JACPGA010000234.1 GCA_016182705.1 Deltaproteobacteria bacterium | reverse complement strand
ACAAAATCGAGTTTAAGCAGCTTGTTCGTACCATACGCAGTCCGGTTCTGAAAAATACAGGGCAAGGCCCTGTCCCAGGAGGAAAGCGAATGAAAGTCCCGAACACGGTGCTTACAAGCCTCTATCTTCTCGCCTTTATCCTTTTCGCCTCGCCTGTCTTAGCCCAGCAGGACTCGAAGGCCCCTTCACTTCAGGAGCCGCCATCACAGCAGCAAACAGAGCGGCCCTGGATCGGTGTGACCATCCAGGAGGTCAATGAGAGGATCGCGCGCCAGATGGGCATACGCGACCCCAGAGGCGTGCTCGTAGCCGATGTTGCCGAAGGCAGCCCTGCTGAAGAGGCCGGCTCTGTCGTCGCCCTTGAGGTGAACAGGGCAGGCGCGACAGAGGAGATAAACGTCACCCTCGAGCCGATGCCGCCAGCTGTGATGACCGGGCGCGCCCAGATGGGCATGGGCCAGGGGATGGGTATGGGGCAAGGCATGGGCCAGGGAATGGGGATGATGTCCATGGGAGGTGGCGAATGCCCGATGCATGCCCAGGGCATGGACAAGGCTTGTCCCATGGGTCATGACTGCCCCATGGGACAGTCGTGCCCCCAGATGGCCTCACAGTGCCCGGGCCACGGCCAGATGATGGGCGGGAAGAGTATGACGCACAGGCATCCCGGCAAGTACATGATGGGCATGGGCGGTCAAATGGGTATGATGGGCGGCCCCATGTATGGTAAAATAATGATGGCGATAAAGGCAATGAACCTGACGCCGGAGCAGAAGGCAAAGGCAGATGCCATACACTCTGATTTCAGGAAAAAGGCCGTAAGGGCCGCGGCTGACGTAAAGGTCGCCCACATAGAGCTGCATGAGCTTCTTGCCGCTGAGCCGGTCAAACTTGACAAGGTAAGGGCGAAGGTCAACGAGCTTGTACAGAAAAAGACTGATATGATGATGCTGGGTATAAGGAGCCTGGAGGATTTCAAAAAGGTCCTCAACCCGGATCAGAAAAAGATGCTGAAAGACATGCTGGCCATGGACTCCGGTGAAATGGAGGACATGGAAAGCGGAGCGGCCCTTGAGGGGGCCGAATAGACCAAGCCGAAGGGGGTGGAGAAAGATGAAAAGATACGCAATCCCCAGGGTGGCTCACTGTAGTGAGGGTTGCCCTAGAAGGTCCCGGGCACGACCTTAAACTGCCCATTTAAATTTTTCAGACACTCTCCTTTTTTCTTTCCACACGCTGTTTTTTCCTGTTAAAATAACCAGAGAAATTCAATTGTTTGTCACCGCGAGAGCGGCTAAAAACGAAATAAGCCGGGCTCCCAACGGATGCCTGAGAGGTTCTTTCATGGGGATAGAGTGGACGGCAAACCTGTCGACCGGCATAGAATGGCAGGATAAGCATCATAAGGAGCTGTTCAAAAAAATAAGCCGCCTTCTCGACGCCATGACCCTTGGACAGGGCAAGGAAGAGGTGGGCTCGCTTTTCAAGTTCCTCGATGACTATATCGTCTACCATTTCGAGGCCGAGGAGCAGGCCATGAGCAGGCACGCCTACCCGGGCGCGTTCATCCATACGGCAGAGCACACGCACTTCATCGAGGATATTGCCGCGCTCAGGGAAGAGTTTGGAAAAGGGCCTTCAACCGGCCTTGTCATAAAAGTGCAGAGGCAGGTGGTGGACTGGCTGTTGAACCACATCTGCGGCCCGGACAAGAATTTAGGGGAGTTTCTGAAGTCCGTAGAGGGAGTAAAAAAGATACATTAGGCCGTGTTCATTAAGGTTGCGGGAAAGTGACCGGGAAAAACGTAACAAGGTATTCTTCACGAAACAGCGCCTCGCGTTGCGTGTATCTCCCGTAACGTTGTCCTGGTGTATTTACGCAGCCCTTTTTTATTTAGCGGAGTGTCGTATGGCAGTTGAATGGAACAGGAACCTTTCCACCGGAGTGGAATGGCAGGACAGGCATCATAAGGAGCTGTTCAAAAGGGTAAACGGCCTGCTGGACGCCATGAGCGTCGGCATGGGCAAGGACGAAGTCGACCGCGTATTCTGCTTTCTCGACAGTTATGTCGTAGTGCATTTCGAGGCCGAAGAGCAGGCCATGAGCAAATACGGTTTCCCTTACGCGATGGAGCACCTCAGGGAGCATACCGGCTTTATCGAGGACGTAGCCGCCTTGAGACACGAGTTCGCGGGCGGCGCGACAGCCGTGCTTGTCGTTAAAGTCCAGAAGCTCGTCGTAGACTGGCTCGTAAACCATATCGGCGGAGCGGATAAAAAGCTCGGCTCCCATATCCTCAAAAGCGAAACCGCGACGCACGTGAGAGACTGAACCTTCTACTCATCCACGGGCTTTACCTTCCGCTCGAAAGAGACGACGAGCACCCCGGCCATGACCAGAATCATTCCGGCAAGCTGGACCGGCTCGAGGCTCTCCCCCAACACTGCCCATGCGAGCACCGCCGTTGATACAGGGCCTATGAAGCTCGCGATGGCGGCCCTGCTGGCCCCTATCCTCTTGATCCCCAGGTTTATCGTAAGCACCGGAATAAAAGTCGAGACTATCGCCAGCGCGCCCAAGAGCCACCATGCCCCGGCTTCGGTGGGTATTGTTCCTGCTCCGGCGCCCCATGTCCCCAGAAACGCGAACGCGGCCGCGGTCGTCGCGTACGCCGACATCTTCACGCCCGAGACCTTTCTCGAAAAGACTTCCGTAAAAATATAGCTGAGCGAATAGATGACAGCCGAGAAGAGCACAAGGGCGGCCCCTATCATCTGCGCCCTTTCCACGCCCTGAAACACCTTCATCACGAGCGCGAGCCCCAGGTATGTGAGCCCCAGGGAAAAGAGCTTTCTGCGTGTCATCGGCTCCTTGAAAAACAGGGTAGTCCAGACAATTACAAAAGCCGGGTAGGCGTAAAGTATTACCCGCTCCAGGGAGGCGTCTATGTACAGCAGGCCGTAGAAGTCCGCAAGGGCCGCCAGATAAAGGCCGAGAAAGCCGCTCAAACCCACGTAAAAAATATCTTTCCACGACACACGCTCCGAAGGGAAAAACAGGACCGCCGCCCAGAAAAGCGGCATTGACATGGCAAACCTCAACGCCAGCAGCGTTACAGGGTCAATGCCGTACCTGTACAGGAGCTTGGCGAATATGCCCTTCGCGGAAAACGTTATGGCCGAAGCCGCTACAAGGGCGTAGCCTGTCAGTTCTTTTCTTTTGTCTTTTTCCATACAGCTCTTTCAAAAGCTGGGACCATGGTCACAGCCTCTTTTGGTTCATCCGTTGTATATTGGTCCCACTCCTTCCGGAGGGAGTCAACGATGATAATACTTCCTCCGATACAAGGTCAAGCCCCTGTACCCGGGCTTGGCCGGCGGGAGCCAAAAAAAGAGCGAAAGGGGCTGGCCAGATGCACTCCGCAGGGACGAACGAAGTAAAGTACCTTAATCTTGATATCCCGAGAAAAATCGTAATTGCCCTTCTTTTCGCTCTGCTGTTCCTCATCCCTGTCCTGTCCTACGCGGCTACCCCGATAAACAACCCGGAGTTCTGGATAAAGAAATTGAAGAACCCTGACGAATCTGTCCTGTCGGCCGAAGAGATTCAGGTCCTCAACTCCATAATCCTCGACAATATCGACCACATGACCGACATAGAGTCCATGCCGGATTACGTTACCGGCGACCGTGTATTTGAATGGCTCTGGACCGGCTTTCTCCTGAACCCGGGCGTAAGATATGATGCTTCCGGGCGCAAGCTTTCCGAAGAGTTTCTGGACGATGTGGCTTACAACATGGGCCTTGATTCCATAGCCGAAGAGGCTCAAATAAAATTCGGCGTGGTGGTGGCCAGGGGCGACATAAGGGCCCTGCCGACCGATACCGCCATGCTCGCGACCCGCAGCCGTGGAGGCTTTGACACCATTCAGTACACGAGCGCGCACCCCTCGGAGCCTGTCGCCCTCCTGCATACGAGCAGGGACGGCGAGTGGGGGTTTTTCCAGACCTCGACGCTGAGGGGCTGGATGAGGATGGACAGGGTAGCCTTTGGCGACCGCGAGGACATCATATCACGGGATGAAGACTTTCTCGTAGTGACCGGCAGCAGGGTAAAGGTCTACCGGGACGCCAAATTGAAAGAGCCTCTCGAACAGGTCAAGATGGGCGCGCTCTTGCGCTATGACGGCTCAAGGAAGGGCAAAGAGCCCTGGAGGGTGCTGTTCCCGGAAAAAGGGCCCGCAGGCGAGCTTGTCTGGACAGAGGCCTACCTGAGCCCCAAAGCCGACGTCCATGAGGGATACCTTGCGTATACCAGAAGGAACATAATCAATCAGGCCTTCAAGATGCTCGGCGAGGAATACGGCTGGGGCGGAAAGGAAGGCAGAAGGGACTGCGGCTTAATCTTCCCAGGAACTCCAGGCAGCAGGGCTCAACCGGCGACGTCAAGGCCAGCGCGCTTCAGGCGCGCTCATACAAGGAGATAACAAAGGCCTTGAGGAGCGCCGACCCGGGCATAACCCTGCTGACGCTCAACGGCCATGTGATGCTCCACATAGGAGACCTCAAGGGCAAGCCGTACGTCATACACCAGATATTCGGCTACAACGACGGCAGGCGCATGAAGCTCATAAACAAGACTGCCGTAACCGGCCTTGACCTCGGCAGGCGTTCCAGGGCCGGCTCTTTCAAGAAGAGGCTCAAGAGCGTTACCGAAGTTACCATACCGGGCGAGCGCAGGGCAGAGGTTATAACCGACAAGAGCGCCTGAGCGGATACATATTGTCAGACTGCAAAGGGAAGGGCCCTGGCGGGGCCCTTCCCTTTTGTATTTTCCTTTGACTTTCCTGTGCTTTTGTAATAACCTGATTTCAATAAGGTTTTTCAAATCTCTCCCCTTTGCCGGGCCTGCCGGGAACCCATCAGATGAACATAGGCAGAAAACTCATACTCTCGTTTCTGCTTGTCACTTTTCTTCCAACGATGCTTCTCGCGTTTCTTACGACCAACCTCATAAGCTCAAGCAAGAAGGACGACGCGCAGGAGACCATAAACAATAATCTCAAGGCCGCGTGGGTGCAGTATTACGCGAGGGCTTACCAGATGCAGTACGGTATGCTTCAGGCCTCGACAGAAAAATTCATTCAGGACGCGATGCGCGGCGGCAATAAAAAATTGCTGCGCGACCAGCTCATCGCGTGGAAAGCCCACAGGCCCTACGTCGACATGTGGGCCATTGTCGATAACAGGGCAGTTGTCATCGCCTCCCGCAATACCGCGGAGTCAGGCCACAGGATCACTCTGGGCGGGCTTGTCCGCAAGGCCATAGAGCAGAAAAAGCCGTTCATCTCAACCGAGATAATCCCAGGTTCCCTTCTGGCCATCGAGAAGATAGACAGGGCGGCAAGGGTCGTGCGCACCGTTGAGGACAACGGCAGGAGGTCCGCACAGGAGCTCCTGGACGGCATGATGCTTTGCGTGGTCACGCCTGTTTCCGACGAACACGGCAACGTGCTCGGCGCGATCGTCACCGGGGACCTCATAAACAACGACCCGTTCGTCCCGGACGCGTTCGCTGAATCGATACCAGGCGCCCTCGTCACCATCTCGATGGGCGATGTCCAGGTAGCCACCAATGTGAAAGGCGAGAACGGAAAAAGGCTCGTCGGCCAGACCATATCGGCGGACGTGCTTGCCCCGATAAAAAGCCAGATGGGCTACAGGGGCGAGACGGTCATCGCCCATAAACCCTATTTGTCCGCCTTTGACCCGATAATAAATTACGAGGCGAAAATAATCGGCTCCATCTTCGTCGGCGTTCCGAAGGAAAAGTTTGTCGAGCTGCAGTACGACAACATAAAGGCCGTCATCACCATCTCTATGATAGGCCTTTTCCTCGCAACCGGCGCGGCTTCCTTCATAACTTATGTCATTACGCGCCCCATCCTGTCTCTCAAGAAAAAAGCCCAGCTGGTCGCTTCCGGCGACCTCAACGTGAGGATAGGGGCCGTGAAGGAAGGCAACGACGAGATAGCCGACCTGGCGCGTACCTTCGACGCCATGCTCCAGAGCCTGCGCGACCACGAAGACCGCATAAAAGAGAGCCAGGAGCAGCTTGCCACCCAGAACGTCCTCATCGAATCCATCATAAACAGCCTGCCGTACTGCCTCTATGTGCTGGACAAGGACAAGACGATAGTCCTGTGGAACAAGCACGCCTCTGATGCCTGCCACATATGCAGGGACTCTGAAGACGTATGCCGCCATACGAACGCGCTGGCCCTGCTGCCCGGCGAGGACTTGAGGAACGGGTTGGGAGAGGCCATAAACAGCGTTTTCGCGACCGGTGAGGCGAAGAGCCTCGAATACAGGGTCACTGGCGAGGGCGGGCGCGAGAAGGTCATTTTCACGAGCGTTTTCCCTGTCCTTCCGGGCGATAGCGGCCAGGCAGGGTATGTTGTCTGGATGTCAGAGGATATCACGCGGAAAAAAGAACTGGAATCGAACATAATATCGAGCGAGAAGCTCGCGGCCGTGGGGCAGCTCGCGGCCGGAATTGCCCACGAGGTAAACAACCCTCTCGGCGGCATACTCAACTGCCTGTACAATTTCAGGAACAAGAAACTGACCGAGGAAAGAAAAGCCGAGTACATCGAGTTCATGGAAGACGGCATAAAGAGGGTGCAGAACATAGTGCGCCAGCTCCTTGATTTCTCCCAGCAGCACGCGCCTGAACTCAAGCTCACGGACGTGAACGCCATGATAGAGGGGCTCATCCCGCTGTTCGTCCACTCGGTCAAGGGCAGGGACATAAACCTCGTTACCAAGCTCGGGCGTGACCTGCCGCCCATAATGGCCGACAGGCACCAGATAGAGCAGATAATCGTAAACCTCATTTTGAACGCGGTGCATGCCGTCCCTGGCGGAGGGGTGATCGAGGTAAGGACCAATGTGGAGGGCGGCTGGTACCGCATCGAAGTCGCTGACAACGGCTGCGGGATATCAAAAGAGAACCTGAGCCGCGTATTCGACCCGTTCTTTACCACGAAGGGCGTGGGCAAGGGCACGGGTTTGGGGCTTTCGGTGAGCCGTGGTATAATCGAAGGCCACAAGGGCAGGATAGAAGTAGACAGCCAGGCGGGAGCAGGCAGCACCTTCAAGGTGTATCTGCCCGTCCCGCCGCAGGCCTAAGGAGGAATTTTTGCCGCGCGCTCCGAAGATTCTGATAATAGACGACGAGCCGCTTATGAGGATGTCCATAAGCGACGCGTTGAAGGAAGACGGCTACGAGGTCTTTGAGACCGCTTCCGGCAGGGAAGGCGTGTCTCTGGCCAAAGACGGGTCGTTCGATATAGTGATAACCGACCTCCGGCTTCCTGACCTTGACGGGCTTGAGGTGCTGAAGGCCTGCAAGAGGGCCTCTGCCGAGACCATGGTCGTGCTCATAACCGCTTACGGCGCGGTCGAGACCGCGGTTGAGGCGATGAAATACGGGGCTTACGATTACATCACCAAGCCTTTCAGGATGGAAGAGCTCCTTCTCATGATACGCAGGATGGTGAGGCTGCGCGACCTGGAGCAGGAGAACATCCTCCTTAAAGAGCAGGTGGAGGGCAGGTATAACTTCAGCGGCATTCTCGGCAAGAGCGAGAAGATGAAGGAGACATTCGAGAAGATAAAGATCATCTCGCAGACCGACTCCACCGTGCTCATCCTCGGCGAGAGCGGCACCGGAAAAGAGCTGGGCGCCAACGCCATACATTACAACAGCCCGCGAAAGGCCGAGCCGTTCATTAAGGTGAGCTGCGCGGCCCTGCCGGAAACGCTTCTTGAGGCCGAGCTCTTCGGCTATGAGAAGGGCGCGTTCACTGGCGCGGTCAAACAGAAAAAAGGCCGTTTCGAACTCGCTGACAAGGGGACCATATTCCTCGACGAGATAGGCGAGCTGTCGCCTGTAATACAGGTGAAGCTGCTGCGCGTGCTCCAGGAAAAAGAGTTTGACCGGCTTGGCGGGGCAGGGACGATAAGCGTTGACCTCCGTATAATCTGCGCCACGCAGAGGGACCTGAGGAAAGAAGTAGCCAGGGGCGTTTTCAGGGAAGACCTTTTCTACAGGCTGAACGTGGTGCCGCTTGTCCTTCCGCCGCTGCGCGAACGCAAGGGAGATATCATGCTCCTTTCAAACCACTTTCTTAAATATTACGCCGGGCTTTACAATAAGAATGTCACTGGTTTTTCCGCGGAGGCGATGGAGCTTCTTCTGAAGCATCCGTTTCCCGGGAACGTAAGGGAGCTTGAGCATGCCGTGGAGAGGGCCGTTGTCATGGGCAGGGGCGAGGAAGTGCAGACAATCGACCTGCCTGAGGAGATAGGCGGAGGGGACCTGAGCGATTGTCTCAAGGCCATACAGAGCGTACACAGCCATGAACGCCTTACAAAGGCGATCCGAGACTTCGAGAAGCAGTACATTGTAAAAGTGCTCGAAGAGACAAAAGGGAACAAGACTCTGGCCGCGAAGCTCCTCGGCGTCTCCAGGAAGACCCTCTGGGAAAAATGCAAGATGCTGGAGATAGTGTCAGACGCGAAAGATGGCGGGGCAGGGGAAGAAGGAAAGCTGTAAGTGTCCTGATTCGCCGTAAATTATGGCGTAGGGTTTTCGTTTCGTCTGTCGTTGCGAGGAGCGAAG
>JACPGA010000233.1 GCA_016182705.1 Deltaproteobacteria bacterium | reverse complement strand
CTCATGGATGTGGCGGCCTCAGGCGGGTACTACATAGCCTCTTCAGCCGACAGGATAATAGCCCACCCCACGACCGTCACCGGAAGCATTGGCGTAATCGCCATTAGCGTCAGCGCGAGCGGCCTCATGGAGAAAATCGGCATCACCAACCAGACCATAAAGTCAGGCCCCATGAAGGACATAGGCTCTCCCCTGAAGCCCATGACAGAGGAAGAAAGAAGGGTGCTCCAGTCGGTCATAGACAACATGTATGAAAGCTTTCTCGACAGGGTGATGATAGGGCGGACGGAAAGGTTTACGCGCGATGAACTGAGAAAGATCGCCGACGGCAGGGTCTATACCGCTTCCCAGGCAAAGGACTTGAAGCTCGTCGACTCTATCGGCTACCTCGACGACGCGATAGAGTGGGCCAAACAGGCGGCAGGCGTCAAAGAGGCTCGCGTCGTGACCTACGCCGCCCCGAGGGCGTACAGGAACAACATCTACTCCAGCGCCGAGCCAGCCCCCGCCGGGATAAACATCATCAACATAGAAGCAGGCATACCGAAGCGAGCGGGCATGGAATTTATGTATATCTGGCTGCCATAGGGTTATGGTATATTGGGGTTGCGCCGCCTCGTTTTGCGGCCTATCTCGGCACCGGATATACAAAATGGAGATTTTATATAGAGCCGGGTTCGCGCTCGGCGGTTTGAGTCTTGTTGTATTCTTTCTGGGCATCACCGGCCTTATTTCGCCGCCATACCTTGTCATAGCCCTTGCAGCCGCCGCCGGTTTTCTAATCTATTCCTGCAGGGCCGTATCTTTTCAGGGGCTTAAGGGCCTGTCGTTTGCTGAAAAGCTCCTCCTGGCCGCCTGCGTTCTGTCAGTCCTGTCGATAATGCCTCTTGCCCTCATGCCGCCCTCTGTCAGGGACGAGCTTATCCAGCACCTGGCGCTGCCCAAGCTCTATATCGGCGCGGGCCGCATCTGGGAGATAAAGCATATTGGTTTTTCTTATCTGCCGCAAAATATCGACCTGCTTTACCTGATACCGCTTGCCCTGGGCAACGACATAGCGCCAAGGCTTTTGCACCTGCTCTTCGCTGTCCTGACGGCCGGGCTCGTTTATTCGTTCATCCTTCCGAGGGGAGGGCAGGAAGATTGTACGCCCTCGCTGGTTTTTTCATCTACATGACGACGCCTCTTGTCTTCAACCTCGCGAGGATGGCCTATATAGACCATGGCGCGGCCTTCTATTCCATGCTCTCATTCATGGCCGCGTTGAGGTTCAGGGATGAAGGCTCTCTGAAGTGGCTTGCCGTCTCAGCCATGGCAATGGGTCTGGGGCTCGGGGCCAAGTACAATGTGCTCCTGTCATTTTTTCTCATCGGGCTTTTCATCACGGCAGTCTCATATAAGGACAAAGGCATATCAGAGGCGATAAAAAAATCGGCCTTTTTCGTTGCGGTCGCTCTCGCCGTGCTTTCGCCCTGGCTCATAAGGAATTACGCGTGGACAGGGAGCCCGTTTTACCCGCTGTTCGAGACCGCGGCTGCCTCGGTCGCCAGGGGCGAGGGCCTCCATGTCACTGGCGAGATGGCTCCGGTCGGCAAAAGGTTTATCCTCTACGGCGAAGGCGCGCTCGACCTCATTATCCTTCCCTTGCGCCTTTTCTGGGAAGGGGCCGACAACTCGATACAGAAATTCGACGGCGTCTTGAACCCGATGTTCCTTGCCTTCATACCGCTCGCATTTTTGAGAAAAGAAAAGGACACGAAGCTCCTGCTGGCGTTTTCCATATTATTCTTCGCGCTTGCCGCCTTTACCGTAGACCTCGTTACAATGTATCTCATGCCTGTCATTCCAGTTGTCATCATACTGGTGACGCTCGGCATCAGGAACGGGTTTGGCTCACGGCTGCTCAAATGGCCAGCCGTCATTATCGCGGTCGCGCTGGTCGCTTTCAACGTAAGCTACGGTTTCGGCCTTTACAAGAAGACCGGCGCGGTGAATTATTTCGCTGGCGGCATGGACAGAGAGGGCTACCTGAAGGCAGCTCTCTCTGATTACAACATTATAAGCTTTGGGAACGGCGCGCTGCCTCAGGACGCCAGGGTCATGCTCCTGTTTACCGGAGACAAGGGTTATTACTGGGACAGGGAATACATTTACGGAGACAGGACAGGCGTATTCCTGAACACGATTGTGAAAAACTCCCATGACGCCACCTCGATCGCGGCAGGCTTCAGGAATTACGGCGCAACCCACCTCATGGTTAACGAAGCCCTGTTTCAGAAGTTCGCGAATGACAACTTCACTCAAAAGGAATTAGAGGTACTCGTTTCATTTTTAAATACGCGTTTGCATGCGCTCTATTCCTATAGAGGCTACTCGCTTTATGAGATACGTCAATAATCGTTGCCGTGACGGGTGCCGTAAGATTCAAAACAGTAAAGCTCGGCATCGCGAGCGGAGCGAAATAATCCCGTTTTTTGTTTCTGCCGTAGATTGCTTTGTCGCTGAGAGCCGCTCTTTGTAATGAACAAAATTAAAAAGGCCCGGCAGATTTTTCTGCCGGGCCTTTTCTGTTTTAACGTTTTACTGTGCTTTCGACGCTTCCCCGTTCGGGCCTACTATTGAGATGACATAGGCGTCGAGGTCGAGATACTTCTGCGCGACCCGCATGACGTCAGCGGCTGTGACGGCCTGTATCTTTTCCGGGTAGATTTTCGAGAAGCCGTACCCGAGGCCGTATAGCTCGTTGTTAGCCATATCGGTCGCCTGGCTGGAGACAGACTGGATAGCTATCTCGTAATTTCCGATGATGGAACTTTTGGCTCTGGTGAGTTCCTCTTCTGAGACAGGCTCGGTCCGAAGTTTTTTGAACTCGTCAAGCAGGCCTTGAATTGCCTCGTCCTTCTTTTCCGGAGCGGTTGCTATGTATGCGCCTATCATGCCCGGGTCGACCGCTTCTTTAGAAAAGGCGCTTACCGTGTAGGCCAGCGACTTTCTGTCCCTGAGGTCGATGAAGAGCCTTCCGCCCTGTCCTGAAAGGACTTCCGACATTACCCGAAGGGCGTAGCTGTCATCAGTGCCTATAGTCGTGCCGTTGAAGCCGATGCCTATGTGCGTTTGCTCCTTTTCTTTCACGGCCCCGGTCTTCTCAATCGTTGTCTCGGGCCTGTCTTCAGGCGGGTAGGGCAGGGGCGCGGAGGCGCGATTGAACCCGGCAAAGAGCTCGGCAACCTTCTTTCTGGCGTACTCGGCGTCAACGTCCCCGACGATGGTCAGCACCATCCTGTCCGGCACGAAAAAGCCCTTGTGATGGTCCAGGAGGTCGTCCCTTTTGAGCGCGCTGATCGACTCTTTCGTGCCGATCGTCTGCATGCCGTAAGGGTGCACGTCATAGAGCTCCTGATACAGGAGCTTGAAAGTGTACCCGGAAAGGTTGTCTTCCTGGCGCGCTATTGCCGCGAGGGTGTCGGCCCTGAGCTTTTCTATCTCCTTGTCGGGGAAGACAGGGTTCATCAGGACGTCGGCAAGAGTGGCGAGCCCCTTGTCAAAGAACATTGAAAGGAACTTGCCCGTGGCTCCGGTCGAGTTCCAGCCGGAAAAGCCCCCAACCCCGCCTGCCATGTCCTCAAGCTCCTTTGAGAGCTCTTCGCGGGTCATCTTCACGGTGCCCCTGGTGAGCATCTCGGCGGTAAAGCTGCCGACGCCGTTCTTCTGTTTTTCCTCGAACCTCAGACCACCCGGGAACGTGGCGTAGAAGGCAACCGTCGGGTTTGAATGGACCTCTTTTACGACGAGGGTCATGCCGTTTTCAAGAACTGTTTTTGTTGTGCGGCCTTCTTCAGCCGCCTTTTTGACTGCCTTCGCGCCTGCCTCTTGAGCCGCCTTGACGCTTGCGGCAAGAGCTTCTTTCGTGACCGCGCCTTGTTTTTCCAAGGGCATCAGCACTGAGACGGTCATGTTCCCAGGGGTCAGGTATCTGGAAGCTACCCTTTTGACGTCTTCAGGCGTGACCTTTCTTATGTTCTCGATATATTTCTTTTCAAAGGCGTAGTCTCCGAGGTTGACCTCGAAAAAGCCGAGCTTTCCGGCAAGCCCGTCCATGGTCTCTCTCGAATAGACGAACGAGCTTTCCATGTTGAACTTGGCCCTTTGAAGTTCCTCGTGGTCAGGGCCTTCGGCCCCAAGCCTCTGCATGACTTCCAGAGAATTGGTGAGCGTCTGCCCGACATTCTCCGGCTTGAGCATGGAAGTGACAAAGAAGAGCCCGGGGTTCTTCAGTGACATGGAATAGGCGGATATTCCGTGCACGAGTTCGTCTTCGAGCTTGAGTTTAT
>JACPGA010000228.1 GCA_016182705.1 Deltaproteobacteria bacterium | reverse complement strand
GTTCGCCCACATCTGGGAGTTCATGGATGGGGCGAAAAGGACCGGAGCTTTTGCGGCCATGAGGATGGTTGAAAGAAGGTCGTCGGCAAGACCGTTCGCGGCCTTGCCTATGATGTTCGCCGTGGCAGGGGCCACGATTATGAGGTCGGAGGACTGGGCCAGGTCGATGTGGCTTATTCTGGTTTCGCCCGTAAGGTCGAACAGGGCCGTTGAGACCGGGTTTTTGGAAAGGGTAGAAAGGCTCAACGGAGTTATGAACTCGGTCGCAGACCGGGTCATAACAGGCCTGACCTCAGCGCCCTCCTTTATGAGGAGCCTTGTCAGCTCAAGGGCTTTGTAGGCCGAGATGGCCCCGGTGACACCAAGAGTTATCTTTTTATTTTTGAGGATCAAGGGTCTGTCCGCCTTGAATATTTATGCTTTTAAAATTGAATATTTTTTCTGAAATCAAGGAAGGGCGGAAATAAAAAGCGCGGCATGTACAGGTACATGTGAGCACTTTTATTTTCGCCCTGACGCTTAAGTTCAGGAAAAAAAACAATTTTCAGTCTTTATTTTACCTTTTTCATTCCAGCGAGAAAAGGGTTTATTTCCCGCTCCTCGCCGATGGTCGATTCAGGCCCATGGCCCGGCAGCACCCGCACATCATTACCGAGCGGCAGGAGCTTGCCCGTAATCGATGACATAAGGTCTTCCATGGAGCCGCCTTCGAAATCGGTCCTGCCGACAGAACCGGCAAAAAGCGTGTCCCCGGTAAACAGAACCTTCCCGTCTTCCATATAGAGGCATACCCCTCCCCTGGTGTGCCCCGGGGTATGTATGACCTTGAGCTTCAAAGGGCCGTACTCTATTACCTGCCCATCCTCAAGCAGTATGTCCGGCTCGCTCTGCTGTGGCGTAGTCACCCCGAAAAATATGCCGTGCTCGTGAGCTTCAGCCATGAGGGCGGCGTCATTCGGGTGTATGGCAACAGGCGCGCCGTAAGCGGCCTTCATCGCCTTGTCAGCTCCGACATGGTCGAAGTGGCCATGCGTATTGATGACGCACCTGACATTGACGCCCTCACTCTTTACGGCGGCCTCTATCTCAGGGGCGTCAGCGCCCGGGTCTATTATCACGCCTTCGAGTGTGTCCGCGTCCCATACGATGTAACAGTTAACCTCAAGGGCGCCTACGGGTATGGTTATGATCTCTGCCATTCTTTTATCTTCTCCGAGTATTGGTTCACGAGCGCATGGGCCGCCTCTTCGGTCGAGGCCTCGGCCACGAGATTGAAGTACGGCATGTCCTGGCTCGGATACGCCACCAGCCAATCGTCTGCGAATTTTATCTTTATTCCGTCAAGAAGTACAGTCTCCAGATCCCTCGAATCTTCGGCGAGCCTCCTCATTATCATGCCCTTGTTCTCGAAAGAGCAGGAAACCTTCTCTTTCATGATTATGGAAGGCGGTATCTCGCGCATGAGCTTGTGGAGCCTCGCGCCGTGCCTGGCAAGCATCTCGAGTATCTTCGCCACGGCGTACATGCCGTCGAAGTTGGGCTGGAACTCGGGGAATATGTAGCCGCCCTGCTGCTCGCCGACAAAGAGAGTGCCTTCCTCGGCAGCCGCCTCCATAAGGCCCCTTCCGGTCGTCTTTGTCCTCTTGACCGTAAAGCCGTAGGTCTCGGCCATCCTGTCTATGGCCCTGGAGGCCGTGATGGGGACTGCTATGTGCCCCTTCCTGCCGGTCTCCTTGCAGTACTTGAGAGTAAGGAGGGTTACGATATTCAGGGCCGTGTCCCCGTCAAGGGCTTCGCCCGTCTCGTCGAACAGAAAGACCTTTTTGCCGCCAGCGTCCAGGTAAAAGCCCATGTCAGCGTCAAGCGAGCGGACAATGGAGGACAACTGGTCGATCGACCTCTGGAACTCTTCGGCGGTCTTGGTCGTCTTGCTGCCGTCAAGGTTCGCGTTAAGCGCTATGACCTCGCAGTTGAGCTTGCCGAGTATCGACGGGAATATTCTCGAAGACGAGCCGTACGAGTAATCGAGTATGAACCTGAACTTCGCCTTCCTTACGGTCTCAGCGTCTATCAACGACATGAAGCTGTCCTGGTAAGACTCGAACGCGTGAATGGGAAAGCTCATCTCGCCGGTCTCTTCCATCGACACTCTGGGAAAGTCCTCCCTGAAAAAGAGTTTCTCTATCGTCTTCTCGTACCCTGGGTGCAAATCGAGCCCTTTGGTATCGAAGAACTTGAGGTCAAGTATCTGCGGGTCGAAAGGCGACCTGCGGGTGTGCACGCCGCCTGCTTCCGTGCCGCTTCTGGAAAGGAACCGCACCACAGGCATCGGGGTCACGCCATAATCGTGGACATTGACGCCCGTTGAGAGTATGCCTGTCATCATTGCCCGGTTTATCATACGGGACGTCTTGTGGGCGTCTCTTGAGGTCGAAACGGCAGAGCCTTTCTTCAAAGACGCGCCATAAGCGGCGCCCAGCTTGGCCGCGAACTCAGGGGATATCTCTATATTAGCCAGCCCGGTGACGCCGTAAGTCGCGAAGATATTTCTGCTCCATTTTTCGCCCCAAATGAGCGAAGAGGCCAGAGTAGCGTCGTCTTCGACTATCTTGTATGGCCAGACCTTGACGTTCGCCTTGACCGTCGCCTGCCGCCCTATGCTGCAATGGTCGCTTACGATGACGCCCTCGGCCAGGTGCGCCTTCTCGAGGATCTCGCTGTAGCTCCCGATGACATCCTCGTGCATTGACGCGCCGCGCGCGGCCCGGGTGTTGTCCCAGAGGACAGAGTCGATTATGACGGCCCCTTCCTCCACAACTGAATTGGGGCCTATGATGGAATTGGATATCCTCGCGTCAGCCCCTACCCTGCAATTCTCGCCTATGACTATCGACCCTTCGAGCTTGGCGGTAAAGTCTATGCGCGAGCCCTTGCCTACCCAGAGCCTTCTTTTTTCTATACGGTCGCCGGGTATGTCGACAGTGACAAGGCCCTGCAGAATATCCATGTTGGCTATCCTGTACTCTTCGAGGCTGCCCACGTCTTTCCAGTAGCCTTTCGCGGTGTAGCCGTATATTGGCTCGCCCTTTTCAAGGAGCGTGGGGAAGAGGTCCTTGCTGAAATCGAACTCTTTATCCACAGGTATGTAGTCGAGGACCTTCTTTTCCAGGATGTATATGCCGGTATTGATGGTGTCGCTGAAGACCTCGCCCCAGCTCGGCTTCTCCAGAAATCTCACTATCCTTCCTTCGGCGTCGGTTATGACTATGCCGAATGGCAGAGGGTTTTCGACCCTCGTGAGGACAATGGTTGCCACAGACCCTTTTTCCTTGTGGAACTGGACTGCCTTGTTGAGGTCGATATCGGTCAAGACGTCGCCGCTTATGATGAGGGTCGTCTCGTCCCCGCCGAGCTTTCTCATGGCGCTGCCCACGGCCCCGGCAGTGCCCAGGTCTACAGTGAGCGTTATGTAGCCGAGCTTTACTCCGAAGGCCGACCCGTCGCCAAGGCGTTCGGTCAGCATCTCGGGCTGGAAGTACAGCAGGGAAGTCAGGTCGGTTATGGAGTTTTTCTTGAGGAGCTCGATGATATGCTCCATCATGGGCCTGTTAGCCATCGGCACCATTGGCTTGGGCAGGTTGTTGGTAAGCGGGCGGAGCCTTGTGCCAAAGCCCCCGGCCATAATGATGCTTTTCACGGATTCATCTCCTTTGGAGAAAAATTTTTATACTAAAGACGCGTCAGCCGGGATAACCGGGAAAGTTTCATGGCAGGATTTAAAAAGCCGAATGATTTTATCACAAAATCTGCACCAGTCAAGAAAGGCTGGACAGGGCGCGCTCATTGTGGCAACCGGGCGTGTATACTCAAGTCATGGGGCGGCTTTCCTGCAAAGGGGCCGGGAAAATATAGTTTGACTTTGTCTTGCGGCATATGTTAATAAACCTCGATTGTACAGGCCCCCCTGGAAAACCTGATTAAAATGCGCGTTAAGGGGGTAGTCATGCCTGAAAACAAAAATGACCGGGGTTTTTTCAAAGGTCTGGCGATGCTCGCCTCAATGGGCATCGCCATGGTGGTCTCGACCTTCCTCTTTCTCATAATTGGCATTTATCTCGACAAGTACTTTGGCACGAAGCCCTGGCTCACAATAATATTCCTTATCTTCGGGATAGCCGCGGGTTTCAAGAACATATACGAATTGACAAGGAAGTATGGGCTATAATGCCGCAGCAGTTGGCCTTGAGGCGCTCACGATCCGGATATCCTCAAGGCTGGCCCTTGTAAATGTCTCAGCCTGCGCGGCCGTAGCCGGGATTCTGGTATTTTTCGACAGTTCCATCGTGCCCGGTTTCGCGGCCGGGTTTACAATAGGCGCTCTTAACATCTACTGGCTTTTAAGGATCGCCCGCAGGGGCGTGAGGATGAGCCCCGAGAAGGCAGGCAGGTTCGTGACCATGGCGTACCCCATAAGGTTCGCCCTTGTCGCCGCCCTGTTTGCCCTGTTCATAGTAAAAGGGCTTATGAGCCCATGGCCGCTGGTGGCCGGGTTCACGCTGTCCATCATAACGGCGGTCTGCACCATGATCTACTTCGCAAGGGAGGAAAGCTTCAATGCATGACACGATAATTCCGACATTCGGACTCCAGGCCCATACGGCCTTCATGATATACATTATCATGGGCCTCTCGATATTCTCGGTCATAATGGCCAAGAGGCTCCAGCTGGTGCCGGGGGCCACGCAGTCGATACTCGAGCTGGTCATAACGGCCTTCAGCAACCTCGTTGACGAGACCATGGGACACAAGGGCAGGAAGTACTTCCCGTTCGTACTCACCTTCGCTGTCTTCATCTTCGTGTCGAACCTTTTGGGCCTCATACCCGGGCTTCTGCCGCCTACCGCTAACCTCAACACGACTCTGGCACTGGCATTGATAGTCTTCCTGGCGACCCATGTAATCGGTGTTAAAGAGCACGGGCTCAAGTACTTCAAGCACTTCACCGGCCCGGTCTGGTGGCTTGCCCCCTTGATGCTCCCCATAGAGATAATCGGCCATCTTGCAAGGCCCGTTTCTCTTTCGCTTCGTCTTTTCGGAAACATAATGGGACATGAGCAGATAGTTGGCGTCCTTCTCATACTGATGCCGATAGCCTATCCGCTGCTTGCCCTTTCGACCGTGCTCGGAGTTCTGGTCGTGTTCATACAGGCCTTCATCTTCGCGCTCCTTTCCATGATGTACATAGGCGGGGCGCTAGAGGAAGCCCATTGATTTAACGGCTGCTGAAAAAGGCCCATCTGCGTTGTCGTCTTCGGCGCGAGTTCACTGCGACGTACCTTACGGTACGCCTCATTCCTCGGCCTCGACTCCTAACATCTGAACCTTTTTGAGCAGCCTCAACCAAATTGGCG
>JACPGA010000236.1 GCA_016182705.1 Deltaproteobacteria bacterium | reverse complement strand
TCGTCTCTTGTGTTCACAAAATGAACATTAGCATGGAAATTTAGCGCGGTCAAGAGCTTTGTTCATTTCCTGAACAGCTGACCAGGAGGGTTATTATGGGTGTTCTGCGGACAGAGAGATAGACGCGGAGTATGCGCCCGCCTTAAAAAGGCGGGCTTCTGAAATTATATTAAAATCCTTGGTATACGCCGCGGCTTTGCGTCAGATATCACGGCAGGCCACGCGCTAACAGGCGATGAGATGAGCGCATTCCATTTAACGAATTTTTCAACACAAGCATCGTTCTGCACATTAGGGGTAGAGCGGGAGCATGAAACCAGATGCGCGGGCTTCTCACAGCATATGGCCGGGACATGGAATTCGCTTGCCACATTTACTCCCGGGTACGACCCGCAGACGAATTTCGGGGCGCTAATGACAGGGGCGACTATGCATGAACGCTCCGCGCCGTGCGCAACCAGGGGCAAATGCCCTGCGTGAACCAGTCTGGTAACGCGCTGAAAACGCTTATTTAGGTCAACGGCGTTCTCCCAACCCCAGAGATGTATTGTCAGCGGGCCTGTCGACCAGCCCCAGAATTCCGGATGATTCATCAATAAGCCTTCTCCCTTGTCATGGTCGAGGTGTCATGCGTCCAGGTCAGAAGCGGCGTCTGGCCGTCATCGTCGTAGAGCACCCAGGTCTCGACCCTGCCAACAGCTGCCGTCCGGGCGAGCTTGTTATTTTTCCACTTGCTCATCGAGACGGCATGGGCAAGAAGCGACATTATCCCGGCGTTGTCCGGTACTACATAGGCGGCCGAAGCCAGACGCGTCAGTGTCAGATCATAGATGTCCTGAAGCGTAGCCCCTTGTTTTATGATGGCCGAAACTGAATCAACGCCTGTTCCCGATTCCGTTACCGAATGAAATTCCGGGGTCCCGCCCGCCGCAAGCCCCTCGACAACAGAAGCCAGCTCCAACAATTGTATGGCGGCAAAAATATTGAGAGTGTCAGTTCCGGCTCCGGAATCTGAAAGCGAGATAAAGTTCCTCAGTGCGCAGATGTCCTCACCCTGCCCCGTCTCGCTCAGAAACACAGAATTTCTGACCTCAACCGAATCGGCCCCGCTTGCCGTGTCAGTTATGGCCTTTGTCTCTATAAGGGCTGAATAAACCGTATCCGCGATGACCTGAAGACCTGTAGTAGTAAAATGCAGCCCGTCACCCGCGTCATAGGCAGGGTTCAATATATTCGGATCGACCGAGTCTTTCACTGCGGCGTAAACATCCGCGAACCTGTAACCGTTAGCCGTACAAGGACTCAGTATCCAGGCGTTAAGGCTGGTCCGCTTCGTATTCTGAGTGGAATCCCACGCGTTTCTCGGCGGCACAGAACACAGGCAGACCGTAAGGCCGGCGGCAGAAGCCTTATTAGCCGCGGACTGGATGTTGGACTCAATTGTGGCGAGAGCTACGCCCGCTGTTATATCATTAGTACCGATTAGAATAACGACGGTCTGCGCTCCCTGGTCGATTACGTCGCTCTGTATCCTGCCATCGACATGCGAGCTCTGGTCAGAATTCAGCCCTCTGTTGACGGCCCACTGGTCAGGCACGAATTTAAGTCCGAGCCAGTGCGGATAAGAATGTTCCTCATCCTCACCAATGCCAAGCCTCTGCCCCGAACTCGGCACAGGGTTCCAGTACGGGGAAGATGCTTTGTATCCTGCGGTATTGCTGTCCCCGATGCAGAACACATGGGGCCTGAAGACTTTTAACTCGTCAAAGCGAGCCTCGCCAGTGGCCGCCTGGTCGGTTGAAAGCCTTATTTTCGATACGAGGGCGCCTGAATAGCTCTTTGCCGACCCTGCCGCGGTCCAGACAGAAGGGGATGCGCCGGTCCCGGTTATATACCAGGCCTGAACCGTGTCGTTGAGAGTGTTGCAATACAAGACTATCTGATAATATGCGCCTGCGGAAAAACCAAATGTCGAAGGCGTGTCGTTATCAGTGTCAAACGTGCCCTGCCCCGCACCGGCATCGGTCCTGATGGAAAATACTGCGTTACCGCCAGCGTCAAGGGCTTCCAGAAGGCCGATGGCTCCCGTGGCGGCATAAATATCCGCCTCTATGCAGAACGGGGCTGACTGACCCTCTATGGAGCGCGTGGCCGAAACAATGGCAGTTGCAGAAGTGTCGTTCAGTACCAGTTTTTCATCATTGTTGACTGTCTGTATCTGAACCGAGCCGCCGCTTGTATCGAGCGTCCAGTCCGCGAGCGTGCCGTCAAACCTTTCAAGAAGCCCGAGCATGGCAGGCTCCGCGATTGTCGGCAGGTCGTCACCTGTACCGGAGTCTCCCACATTTACAAAAACGGCGATTGAAACTGAATCCTGCCCTGCGCCGAAATCAACAACAGGCGCGGCGGCGCTTATGCCGATGCTCTCCGTACCATAAGCGCTGTCATAGGGACTTTTTGTTCCGGATGTATCCGTGACTGAAAACTCATCCGCGCCTGCGCCGCTGTCAGTTTCTGACACTGTGTTGTCAATTGTCAGGGCAGAGTAATAATTGTCCATAGTAAACGGGGCAGTTGTCGCGCCGCTCACTCCATGCTGCCCCGGGTTCGTAATTGATGAATCAGTCCTGATGACCTCAGATAGAAGCACGCCGTCACTGACCCTGTGAAGCCGGGCCGTGATGGTCGTCCCGCTCATTATGAGGCTGAGCTTATACGCAACCCCATTGGTGATGGTAACAGAGGCGGCGCTGCCTAAATCTGTCTTTGTCCTGTTGATGACTTTGCTGAGATAAAGGGTGCCGTAATAGACCCAGGCCGTGTAAAAATAGTTGGCGGTAAACCGCCCATGCACCTGCGGGGCCTGGTCTGTCGCGCTTCTGGTGAACTCAACGGAGATTGTACCGTTCGCGAAATTCTCCGAAGCTGGGCGGAGGCATTGAATGTCGCGATAGTCGCCACCCGTACTTGGAAATCTGAGCTGATTGTTCAGTATCTCCCATCTGGAATCGACCCGCTCAATCCAGCCATTGCCTACTGTAGTCGAATCTGCTCTATTAAAATCGTCGGTAAAGGCCACAGATGCGCTCCTGGAAGGATAAAGTGAAGGGTGCCGGACAGAACCGTCCGGCACCCTTATCAGGCTGAAAAAATTCTTATCAGCTGAAGGTAATGGTCAGGTCAAGCTGCCAGGTCTGGCCGGAAGCCTTCGTTCCCTGCGAGGAGACTTTCCTGTTGAGGTTT
>JACPGA010000235.1 GCA_016182705.1 Deltaproteobacteria bacterium | reverse complement strand
CCTTACACCGGCTCGGGCGTCAAGGCATCGGCGCTGGCTATGGATAAGACCGCGGCCAAGAAGATAATGCTCTATCACGGGGTCTCTACCCCCGCTTCCTGCATATATGAAGAAGGCGTGAAATCGAAGGTAAAGGCCCCGCTCGTGGTAAAGCCAGCGTGCCAGGGCTCTGCAATAGGCGTGAGCATAGTCAAAAAAGACTCCGGCCTCAAAGCCGCCCTCAAAGAGGCATCGAGGTTCGGCGGGCCGGTGCTGATAGAGAAATACATAAAGGGGCGCGAGCTTACGGTATCCATACTCGACGGAAGGGTGCTGCCCACTATAGAGATAAGGCCGAAAAAAGGGTTTTACGACTACACGAACAAATACACGAAGGGCATGACTGAATTCATTGTGCCTGCCGCTATTACGAAGTCAGCTGAAAAAAAGGTTGCGAAAGAGGCGTTGAAGGCATACGAGGCCTTAGGGTGCTCCGGGGCCGCGCGGGTCGATGTCATTCTTGACGATAAAGGGACTGAGGCGGCAGGGCTTGATTACCCGGCCCTTGTCGAGGAGATGCTCAAGGGCGCGGGTTTGAATAAATTCTGATGATGAAGATAAAGCCGATAAAAACGAAGAAGCGCAACAGAAGGCACAGGGAGCCGCTTTCAGCAAGGGCCTCGAGGAGCGCGAAAAAATGGGGCAAGGTGCTCGCCTTCGCGCTGCCCATTCCAGCGCTTGTATACGGGGCCTGGTGGGCGTATGGGCAGGTGACCACGAGCCCATACCTTGTCATAACGGATATAACCGTCGCCGGAGCCCAGAGGGTCGCCAGTGAAGAGGTGTTGGCGGCTTCAGGCATAATCCAGGGACAGAACATCTTCTCGTTCAGCAAGGACGAGGTAGCCTCCCGCCTCAAGTCCAACCCCTGGCTGGAGTCCGTGGAGATAAACAGGGAACTCCCCGGCACTATAGAGATAACGGTCAAGGAGAGGGACGCCATAGCCCTCGTGAAGCTGGACTCTCTGTATGTCATGGACTCCAACGGGGTCATCTTCAAGAAGTTTACGGCTGAGGAAGGGCTCGATTTGCCGGTCGTCACTGGGCTTTCAAAGGAAAGCCTTGCGGCTGGCGCGGAAAATATTGAAACAAGGCTTATGGAGCTCATATCTGTCTTGACAAACAGGAGCGGATTTAACATAACAAATGTATCGGAAATAAAAATAGACGCGGACCACGGCCTGAGCCTTTTTACCCTCGACGAGGGCGTGAGGCTGGACGTGGGCATGGGCTCTTTTGAGGAGAAACTCGCCTCTTTTGAGAAGATACTCGGGACCAGGGATGGGGTCTTGAAAGGTATAGAGGCTTTCGACCTCAATAACCACCGCGAGGTAATCGTAAGGTTTACAACCGACGTGGTAAAGGAAGGCGGAGAAGGCGATGGCAAAAAGGGATAACATCATAGTCGGCCTCGACATAGGCACGACCAAGATATGCGCCATAGTGGGCGAGAAGACCAGGGACGGGGTCGAGATAATAGGCATAGGCACGCATCCGTCCAAGGGTCTGCGCAAGGGCGTGGTCGTGAACATCGAGTCCACGGTGGAGTCCATAAAGAAGGCCGTCGAGGAAGCCGAGCTCATGGCAGGCTGCGAGATAAACAAGGTCTATTGCGGGATAGCGGGCGGACACATAAAGGCCTTCAACAGCCACGGCGTCATAGCGATAAAGAACAGGGAGATAACCCAGGCCGACATAGACAGGGTCATAGAGGCGGCCCAGGCAGTCGTCATACCGCCGGACCGCGAGGTCATACATGTTATCCCTCAGGAGTACATAGTAGACGACCAGGAGGGCATACAGGAGCCCCTCGGCATGATAGGCATAAGGCTCGAGGTGAAAGTGCACATCGTCACGGCCGCCGTCACCTCCGCGCAGAACATCGTGAAGTGCGCCAACAAGGCCGGACTTGACGTCTCTGACATAGCCCTGCAGCAGATAGCCTCGTCAGAAGCGGTCCTCAATCCGGACGAGAAGGAAATCGGAGTCGTTTTAGTCGATATCGGAGGCGGAACCACTGATATTGCCCTTTACCACGGCGGCACAATAAAGTATACTACGGTAATTTCATTAGGCGGAAATCAGGTAACCGGAGACATCTCCGTTGGCTTGCGCACTACGGCGAACGAGGCCGAGAAGCTCAAGCGCGAGTACGGGTGCGCCATGACCGCGATGGTCTCAAGGGACGATAACTTCGAGGTCCAGAGCGTCGGCGGCCACAAGTCCAGGAGCGTCTCTCGCTACATGCTCTGCGAGATAGTGGAGCCGAGGATAGAAGAGATCTTCCAGCTCGTCAAGCGCGAAATAGTCAAATCCGGTTACGAAAGCTTCATCTCTTCCGGCGTGGTCTTGACAGGCGGCACAGCAGCCATGAACGGCATAGTCGAGCTTGCAGAGCAGGTATTCAGCCTGCCGGTGAGAAGGGGCCTGCCCATAGGCATAACCGGGCTCATCGATGTGGTCAAGAGCCCGATGTACTCGACAGGCGTTGGCCTGGTCCTGTACGGCGGAAAGAATGTAGAGACCATGCAGTTCCAGAAGGGCAACGATACCACGTTATTCAACAAGCTTACTTCGCGCATGAAGGGCTGGATGAAGGAATTTTTCTGACAGACTTGAAATAAGCCCCATCTGCTTTGTTGTCATCGTCGCGCGGCGTATGGAGCTTTTTCGAGCAGACTGAAAGAAAGCGGAATTTGGAGTTTTTCAGCATTTTGCTAAATCGGATAATCGGGATTTGAAAAAACGGCGGCGGCTATTATTGAGGAGGTGGATTGATGGTGATTGAGATGGATGAGAGCTTTAACAGCGGAGCCAAACTGAAGGTCGTCGGAGTCGGCGGCTGCGGCGGAAATGCCGTGAACACCATGATCGAGAGCGGACTTGACGGAGTCGAGTTCCTCGCCGCGAACACTGACAGCCAGGCACTTGAAAAGTCCCTTGCCAACACAAGAGTACAGCTCGGCGTATCCCTCACAAAGGGTCTTGGCGCGGGCGCCAACCCCGAAGTGGGCCGCAACTCGGCTCTTGAGAGCAAGGAGCATCTCGTTGAAGCCATGCGCGGCGCTGACATGGTCTTCGTGACCGCTGGAATGGGCGGCGGCACCGGCACCGGAGCCGGCCCTGTCGTAGCTGAGGCCGCGAGAGCGGCGGGAGCGCTTGTCGTGGCTGTTGTCACCAAGCCCTTTGCCTTTGAAGGCGCCAAGAAGATGAAGCAGGCCGAAGAAGGCCTCCGCAAGCTCAAGGAAGTCGTCGATACCGTCATAACCATCCCCAACCAGAGGCTCCTTTCCGTCGCCAACAAGAACACCTCCCTCAAGGACGCGTTCAGGAGGGCTGACGAGGTCCTTTTCCAGGCCGTAAGGGGCATCTCGGACGTCATCACCATCCCTGGGCTCGTGAACGTTGACTTTGCCGACGTAAGGACCATCATGTCTG
>JACPGA010000232.1 GCA_016182705.1 Deltaproteobacteria bacterium | reverse complement strand
TGCCGTTCCTGTTCATGGCTGTCTCAGCCGGGCTCGGGCTGGACAGCATGAGGGAAGGCTTGAAGGCAGCCGACAAGCGGACTTCACGGGCAGTATGGGTAATACTCGCCCTTGCCACGGCCGCGGCTCTCGCTCTTGGCGGACTTGATTACTTCGAGCCCGCCATCAGGGGCTACCTCGTCTCAAAAGGCTTTGATTACCCCGAGTACAACAAGGTCGGGATAAATATATTCAACGCCAAAAGGGCGCTCTTCTTTTTCATACTTTCCGCTGCCGCTCTTTACGCCGGCATGAAAGCAAGGTCAGGGGCTTTAGCGGCAGTCCTGCTCATTTCAATACTCGGCGTCGACCTCTTCTTCGCGCATAACGGCTACTACCATACGACCCGCGCGGAAGAATACCACGCCAAAGGCCCTGTGCTGGACTTCCTATCCAACGACACCTCAGGGCTTTTCAGGGTCTATACGACTCCCAGGACAGCTAAACAAGGGTCAATTACCCTGATTGACGAAAAAAAGGCGCGCGCTGGAAGTTTAGACATCGAAAAAGAAAAGGTCTCCGGCTACAGCCTCGAACACAAGGTCTTTGACACCAGCGGCGTAGAAGTTATGAGAAGAGCCGACTATTCGTCGATTCAGGAACTCCTTGCGATGCAGGGCGGCCCTGACGCGACGAATGTCCTTAAAATGCTCAATGTCAAATATCTCATATCCATACCTGAGATTGATTCAACGCAGTGGAAAAGAAAAGATTACCCCGGCTGGAGCTCCGGCGATGAGGCTTTCAAGATATACGAGAACCAGAACTTCCTGCCCAGGCATTACATGGCCTACGATTACAGGGTCATAAAAAAACCTGACGAATACATCTCTAACCTTCTCGACAAGGGCTTTGACCCGGGCCGCACGGTTCTACTTGAGACAGACCCGGCGGTTGTAAAAAGCGAAGCCGAAGGAAAATTCAGCGTAGAGGTAATCTCGTACAGAAACAACTCAAGCGAGCTCAAGGTCTCTACCGACAAGGGCGGCATTTTAGTCGCGAGCGAGAGCTGGTACCCGGGATGGAAGGCATTTGTAGACGGGAAAGAAGTAAAGCTCCTCAAAGCTGACCTTGTCTTGCGGGCAGTAGCTCTCACGGCAGGTGAACACACCGTGAAGTTCGTATACTCGCCAGCTTCGTTCAAAATCGGCGCGGCTATAAGCGGGGCGACTGCCGCGTTCATAATATTTTTCTTCGCGCTACAGCTCAGAAGGGGCTCCCGGCCATGATAGGCTTTTTCACAAGATACAAAGTATTTATCGGGGCGGCGCTTTTACTGGCCCTGTTCATCGGGCTTGGGTCTTCCATTGCCCGAAAAAAATCGAACACATGGGACGAGCCTGCCCACATCATGGCCGGGTACGCCTACCTGACCGAGGGCATGGACTACCTGTCGCCGCTAAACCACCCTGTGCTCGGCAGGTCGCTGTCGGCGCTGTTCCCGGCCCTTTTTCTTGATCTTGATTTCGACAGAACGATAGAACCTGAAGGGGCAAAGGGTTCGCGGTTTTTTCCGTATTCCCTGAAGTTCCTTTACGAGAACAAAATTAACGGGCAGGCGGTACTCTTCCTCAGCCGCCTGCCGAATATCCTTCTCGGCGCGCTCCTTGGAGCTTTTGTGTTCGCATGGTCAAGGCGCCTCTGGGGCACAGCCGGAGGGTTTCTTTCGCTTTTTTTCCTTGTCCTCTCGCCCAACATACTGGCGCACTCAACGCTTGCCACGACCGACCTTCAGGCGACGGCCTTCTTTTTCATAACCGCATACTACCTGTACCTGACAGCGGCTGAAGGCATTGACGCGAAAAAGACCAGTCTCGCGGCGTTTTTCTTCGCCATGGGCCTCGCGTCAAAACACACGACGTTGCTTGTAACGCCGTTCATGCTGGCGGCTTTTCTTATCGCGGGTAGAAGGGCAGGGCTTAAAAAAACTCTCGGGTACTTGGCCCTGCTGATTGGTCTTACGTATCTTTTCATCTGGGCGGTGTACGGGTTCAGTTTTCATTCAAGCTCCCCGGGTTACGCCCCTCCTGACTGGACTGCCTTCCAGCCGACCGGGCCAGCGCGCTTTTTACATTTCCTGAACGAATGGAAACTCCTGCCTGAATCATATCTGTACGGGCTCGCAGGGTCTGTGGCGGGTGCCGGGTCAGGGCGGGCCGCGTTTTTCATGGGCCAGTATTCGGCGACCGGTTGGGCGAGTTATTTCCCTATGGCTTTCCTCATAAAAACGCCGATACCGACGCTTATATTTCTGTGCGCCGCGCTTTTATATTTCTCGCGGGAAAAGGAACGGCTTATGAAAGCGGCGTTCATAATACTGCCGCCGCTTCTTATCTTTTTTGCGTTCTCGGCGCAGAAGGTAAATATCGGGCTGCGCCACGTGCTCCCCGCATATCCGTTCATATTCGTGCTCATCGGCTTCGTGCCTTCGATCAAGACAGAGAGCATGAAGCTCGCCAGGGCGATATTTTACGCGTGCGTCGTCTGGTACGCTTACGCAGCTGCCATGATATTTCCGCACCAGCTCGCGTACTTCAACGAGTTCATCGGCGGGCCGAAGAACGGGTATAAATATCTTGTCGACTCGAACCTCGACTGGGGACAGGACCTCCCGGGCCTCAAGGAGTTCATGGACAGCAGCGGCATTGAGCGTATCAAGCTCGCGTACTTCGGTTTCTCAGATCCGAAGTACTACGGGATAGATTACGAGTACCTGCCCGGCTACTACATACCAGAGCCCATCAACATGAAAGAAGACATCGAGCTTAAGGGCTGGTTCGCCATAAGCGCGACAATGCTCCAGGGCGTGTACCTCCCAGAGCGCGACTTCTACAAGCCCTTCAGAGAGATGAAGCCGGTGGGCCATATAGGCTATTCGATATTCATCTACAAGCTCTGACTTGAAGACGGCCTTTAAGGCGTAATATAATCGATGTACATGGAAAAAAAAGGCTTCACCATAATCGAGCTGATAATGACGATGCTGCTTGCCGCTATTCTGGCGGCTGTGGCCGCGCCTTATCTTTTCAGGGGACAGGCCCCCCTCACAGTGCCAGCCTTCGCGAGAAAAGTCGCCGATGATATACGCTACGCCCAATCGCTCGCCATGCTCAGAGGCGGGCTTGACACGCCCCAGACCGTCAACCCGTACTTCCTCTACAGGGTACGCTTCAATGTGGCGGACGCGAACTGCGTTGGCGCGAACCAGTACGCCATAGTGAACGACGCGGACAACAACGGCGCGTGGGGAGAAAACCCTAACGGCTCCGGCCAGGTGGAAAGCGGCCGCCTTCCTTCAACAGGCGCTGAGTACTTCTGCGTTTCAATGGAAAGCGGGGATTACGCCGGGTTTACCGCGACGGCCAACTTCGGCGGCTCAATCCCCGGTGTTCTCTCGTTCGACTCTCTCGGCGTGCCGCTTGACAGCGACGGGGCCGCGCTTACAGCCGCTAAGACCATCACGGTCTCAAGGGGAGGCGAGTCGGCTCTGATAACCGTTACGCCAAACACCGGCTTTACGGCGGTGCAATGATGAAAAACAGCGGCTTCACTCTCATAGAGACGCTGATGGTCATCGTGCTCATGGGAATAATGGGCACGGGACTGCTCTACTATTTCGCCGGGCTCGGCTCCTCCACGCAGGCGCAGGTCGTCCAGGCAACCGCCCTCGGGCAGGAGAAGATTGAAAGAATAATCGCGGACAAAAAGGCCAACGGCTTCAACTCGATTGTCTCTGAAGCTCCAGCGGCCCTTACAGCCCCGTATGACAGGTTCACGCGGGAAGTGGAAGTCTACTGCGTGAACGAGGCCGACCTTGACCTCCCGGCCGGGACAATGCCGAACTGTAACGACACGGACATAAGCGCCAAACGGGTAAAGGTCACCGTATCATGGCAGGGCGGGGCAATCGACGTAGTTACGGTAATGACGGACCATTGATGAATAAATCTACTCAAAGCGGCTTCACACTTATAGAGCTGATCCTCTCGATGGTGCTGCTTGGCATTGTGGCGGTGACAGCGGGCATGCTCATTTACCAGGCCACGAGGTCATTTGAAGCTCTATCCGACCAGAAGGAAGTCACGCAGCAGTCGACACTCGCGCTTGAGCGTGTATCAAGGGAACTTCGCCTGATGAAATGCACAGCTTCGGGCAATTCCTGCACCGCGTCTGCTTCGGACGTTCCGGTCATGACAGCTTCCGAAATACGCTTCCTGAACTCAAGCTATGAGGGCAGGGGGTTGAGGCTGGACGGCAACACCTTGAAACTGAGGGACGGCACAGGGGCTGGAGACCCTGAGTACGCTCTGGCCACAGGCGTGAGCTCCCTTACATTCGAGTACCTCAAATCTGACGGCACTGCCGCGGCTTCGGCCGCGGAGTTATGGACTGTCAGCATGAATATGGCGCTCGCGAGCGGGCAGGCAACGCTTGACGTTAAGGCGAGCGTTCACCCCAGGGGCTTCCGATGAGGCATAAGATAAATAACAGTGGAGCCTCGGTCGTCTCGGTCGTACTTATCCTGGCCATTGTGACTACCCTGGGTATTGTATTCGCCTCGCTCTTTTCTACAGGCATAGAAGAGTCAACAGGCGAGGCCGTCTCTTCAAGGGCCTTGTATCAGGCGGAAGCCGGAGTTGAGACCGCAACCGGGCGGCTCAAGAAAAACCCTGTGTCAGCCAACTGGGTCTGGGAAGAGGGGTACAAGGACAAAACGCTTGGGGGCGGCAGGTTCGATGTTGAGGTGCTTGAATACGAGGCAAGGGACTCGGTCCTTGCGCTTCCATACGCGTGCGAGCCGTTTGAGAGCGTTATAACAACGACCGGAGCGAACCCGGCCAGAACAATATACGCCGTTGCCTACTGGGCATCGGCTTCGAATCTGGGCATCGAACTTTACGATAATAATGTTATAGACTGCGCCAACCCGGCCGCCTCGGCAAACCTCATCGCGAGCTCGAACACCGCCGTTATGCCTGAAAGGATACGGTACAGGATAAGCGCGGCTGCCCCGGCAACTCTTACCTATACCGTAAGGGTTACGGGTACGCCCGGGGACATCTATTCTTTGAGGATTGCCCACCCGCAAGAGGCGGCGTTCGGGACCGGCAATACCTGTGGAGCGCCAGCCGGGCCGCCTTTTGATGAATGCATGAGAGCGGTCATATCGCTTGGCAAGTACGCGAACGCGCGAAGAGAGGTCTTCACGGGCCTTACGAGGACGCCATGAAAACCCTGAGGCTCATGGCAATCATAGCGATATTCCTTTTCGCTGGACTCACACCGGCCCTTGCCGACACTTTCTCGCTTACTGTGCCAGCCGGGACTGAAGCAGTTATGGCCGACCCACAGGCTGTCATACCAGTGACCGTGAGGAACAATGGCCCAACAAGGGATATAAGGTCCATAACATTCAATATAAATACCGCGAAGTACTCATTCAGCGCAGCTACCGTCCCGCCTGCAGGCTGGTGCGTAAATTCTGTGTCTGCCGGGTCGATCAACTTCGAGCTCGTGCAGGCAGGCGGCGCGTGCAGCAACGGGTCGACCGCGAGCCGGATAGACCCGCTGGAGAGCGTCGTTTTCAACATAGCCGTCGTGCCGGTAGCGGCGGCCTCGGATTCCACGGACAGCTTTTCATCGGTATCTGTTTCCACACAAAGCGGCTTTACCATGTCAGGGACAGCCCCGTCATGGACGAGGCGCTCCCTGGAAACGTCGCTTACGGCCTCTCCCGCGTCGGTGGGCACCGGAGATATTATCTCCGTTTCAATGCAGATAACAAACCGCTCGACTTCATCGAAGCCGGCGTTGAGTTCGAGCCCTGACCCGCCGTCACCATCGCGCCCGATAGTGTCTGCAGCTGGCGGCCCTTTTTACGGTGCCACTCTTTTAACCGGCAGCCTGAACGCTACGGTTTCGACTGTAAACGCGGCCTCAACCGCGGGGTTTCCCTCAAGCGGAACGCTTTTTATCGATTCTGAAGAGATCTGCTATTCCGGTACTACGGCTACATCGTTCATAGGGGCGGTAAGAGGCTGCAACAGCACGACGGCTGCGTCCCATTCATCTGGAAGCATTGCTTACGGCCTGGACCCGTTCTCACTTGCTCCAGGTGAGACAAGGGAGGTCATATGGACTTACAACGCGGACGCCGCAGGAGAAGTCTACTTCGACGCTCGGGCGTCATCCGGAGCCTCTTCAAGCGCCGCTTCGCGCTCAAATTCAGTATTCATAGGGGACTTCACCTCTGCCTTGAGCCTTACTCCCTCAAGCGTAATAAACGGCCAGGACATAACGGTAGAGATGACTGTCACGAATAACGGCAATTCCGCGCTCGTCAATATCGCGCCGTCGCTCCTTACCGGCTGCGCCGGAGGAGCCACGGAGACCTTCGTCTCCGGTCCGGCTCCGCCTATGAT
>JACPGA010000225.1 GCA_016182705.1 Deltaproteobacteria bacterium | reverse complement strand
AAGGAGACCCATGAGGTACTGGAGAAGATAAAGGCGAGGTACAATGTTTCCCCCGAGAGGTATGGCGCCAAGAGGAGCCTTGCGGAGATGGAACAGGAGTTCGGCCCCGAGCTCTGGAAAAAGGAGCCTGACAAGTGCTGCGACATAAGGAAGATGGTCCCGTTGGCTGAGGCCCTTTCGAACCTGCGCTGCTGGATAACAGGCATAAGGCGCGACCAGGCTCCCACAAGGGCGAACGCGCCTGTCGTAAGCTGGGACGCCAAGTTCGGCCTCGTGAAGGTCAACCCGCTCGTCAAGTGGACCAGCAAGGATGTCTGGGACTACATCACGAAGAACAACGTGCCCTATTGCACGCTACATGACAAGAACTTCCCGTCCATAGGCTGCGAGCCCTGCACAAGGCCGGTGGCTCCCGGGGAAGACCCGAGGGCAGGCAGGTGGGCTGGTTTCCAGAAGACCGAGTGCGGACTGCATAAATAAAGGGTGCATCTAAAAATTGCTCTTTTTCCCGATCTCTTTGTCAGGGCGTAAGTAAAAATGCTCACATATTAGCATATATGCTGCGCTTTTTACTTCCGCCCTTCCTCGACCTCGGAAAAAATATCTAATTTTTAGAGGCACCCTGAAATCATATGTCATTCTGAGCGAAACGAAGAATCTCGTTTTTATAAGAGACAATTGCGGGATTCTTCGGCCGCTTACGCTTCCTCAGAATGAGCTGGATCAGCCGGATTGCGGGCTGTAATGGACAGTCTCGCTTCTTTTACCATTTATAAAGAAAATTTCTCAGGAGGTATTTTTTCGTGGAAGGACTTATAAAGCCGCACGGCGGAGTGCTCGTAAACAGGATACTCGAAGGCAAGGAAAGGGAAGACGCGGCTAACAGGGCTGTCGGTCTTAAGAAGATACGCCTTACCGACAGGGAGATATCCGATATCGAGATGATAGCCATCGGGGCCCTGAGCCCCCTTGAAGGCTTCATGGGCAGGGAAGATTACCACTCGGTAATGGATACCATGCACATGAAGAACGGCCTGCCCTGGACCATACCCATAACGCTTTCGGTCACGACAGAAGAGGCAAACGTCCTGAAAACAGGGATGGAAGTCGCGCTTACGGACGAGGAAGGCACTGTACTGGCGGTGATGTCGATATCCGAGATATTCCCGCACGACAAGGAAAAGGAAGCCATACAGGTCTACGGCACCAGCGAGGACAAGCACCCCGGCGTCAAGAAGGTCTACGAGATGGGGGAGATGCTCCTGGGCGGCAAGGTGTCCGTTATAAAGAGGCCGGCGCATACGAAGTTCATGGAGCAGAGGCTCGACCCTAAGGACACGAGGGCTCTGTTTACCGAGAAGGGCTGGAAGAAGGTCGTGGGCTTCCAGACCAGAAACCCCATACACAGGGCGCATGAGTACATACAGAAGTGCGCGCTTGAGACAGTCGACGGCATACTCATACATCCGCTCGTGGGAGAGACCAAGTCGGACGATATTCCGGCCGAAGTGAGGATGAAGTGCTACAAGGCTCTTATCGAGGGCTATTACCCCAAGGACAGGGTGGCGCTCGTCGTGAACCCCGCGGCCATGAGGTACGCCGGGCCGAAAGAGGCCGTGTTCCACGCGCTTATCAGGAAGAACTACGGCTGCACCCATTTCATAATAGGCAGGGACCACGCTGGCGTGGGCAATTATTACGGCACCTTTGACGCCCATTACATCTTCGAGAACTTTGACCCGCTGGCAATCGGGATCACGCCGCTGTTCTTTGATTATACGTTCTTCTGCAAGAGCTGCGGAGGCATGGCTTCATACAAGACCTGCCCGCACGAGTCGGCGAACCATATAATCCTGTCCGGAACGAAGGTCAGGGAAATGCTTAGAAGCGGCGTTTGCCCGCCGCCGGAGTTCAGCAGGCCGGAAGTAGCCAAGATACTGATAGATGCTATGCAGAGGCTATGCAGGGCCAGGCCCAGTAACAATCATGCCGCCCCTTTAAGGGGCGGCATTTTTTTTACCGGCTGCTGATAAAGCATCATCTGCTTCGTTGTCTTTGTCGCGCGTCTTTGCGGCGTACATAATAAAGTACGCCTCATTCCTTGCTCCTCGACGCCTTGCATATGACGCTTTCTGAGCAGCCTGGATACATTATGGGGGATGACTGTTTTATGAGGGAGTTGAGGGAAGAGTACCTGAAGGCCGCCGAAGGCTTGAGAAAAAAGCTCACTGACCTGAGCGACGATTTTTTCAGGAACCCGGAACTGGGGCTCGAAGAAGAGCGCACTTCCGCCATGATGCAGGAGGTCTTGAAAGAGGCTGGCTACTCGGTTGAGTCCGGCGTGGCTGGCATGAAGACGGCCTTCAAGGCTTCCATAGGCTCCGGAAGCCCTAAGATAGCGCTTCTGGCTGAGATGGATGCCCTGCCTGGCATAGGCCACGGCTGCGGCCATAACATCGCTGGCATGGCATCGATAGGCGCTTCAGTTGCGCTCGCCAGAACGCTTTCCACGCGCCTGAAACCGGGGCAGGGGACAATCCTTGTGCTCGGCACCCCTGCAGAAGAGCTCGGTAAAGGGAAAGTCGAGATGGTGAAGGCAGGCGTCTTCGAAGGTATAGACGCCTCGATGATGGTCCACGGCTCTTCGAGAAGGACGGTGCTGAAGCACTTCCTGGGGCTTGAGCGGCTCAACTTTACTTTTCACGGCAAATCGTCCCACGCCTCGGCCTACCCTGAGGAGGGCGTAAACGCCCTTGATGCCGTAATACTCCTCTTTAATTCCATCGGGCTCCTTCGCCAGCAGGTTCGCAGCGATGTGCGCATACACGGCATAATAACCGACGGCGGCAAAAAGCCCAATATCATACCCGAGAGGGCAGCGGCGAGTTTCTACGTCAGGGCGAACGACTTGAAAGAGCTTGCATCGGTCAAGGAGCGGGTGGTAAACTGCGCGAAAGGTGCAGCTACGGCAACGGGCTGCGCGGTCGATATAGGCAACGGGGGCGACCTCAACGCGCCCATGAAGATAAACATGGCCTTCATCGAGCTCTACAGGGGCGTGTTAAAGACCCTGGGCCTCAAAGAGGATATGCAGCCGCCTGAGAAAAACGTCGGCTCTTCGGATATCGGCAATGTCTCCCAGATAATACCGACCATACATCCTCATGTGCCGATACGGGAAGGCATAAACATACATACCCGCGAGTTCGCGGAGGCGACAACGACGCCAGAGGGCCACAGGGCTCTCATGGAAGGCGTCTCGACACTCGGGCTTACGGTAATGGAGCTCCTTTTCAACAGGGAAGCCCTTGAGGCCGTAAAAAAAGACTTCTGACAGGATATTTAAAAAACTGTTTGGCTTTTCGATGCTTCCAGCGGCTTGCCGCTGGAAGCATCAAAAACGAAAGAAAGTATCTTTTCCTGTTCGCGCGCTATGCGTTTTCAACCATGATTTGGCCGAAATGAATTCGTCCAAATCTTGCAAATTGTTCGATTTTTCAGTCTCGCTATCTGGCAATTTGCCCATGGATTGCATATCAGGCTTTTTTTCAACAGCGTCCCGCATCCTGCGCTCTCATCTTGCATAAATTCCTGAATTGTTTTATTGTTTTTGCCATTTGTGTCCCAAGGCACATCAGCCAGGCCCTTTAGAATGGTATGAGGTGGATATCTCTGTCCATTTTTTGGATATTTGCCTTTCCATCAGGGTTGTCCCTTAAGCGGCTGGCAAATTCAGGAGAAGCGGAGTCAATGATAGATTTCAGAAATTTTACAAGAAAAAAGATAATGGTCAAGCCTCAATACCAGATGAAGCTTGCGGTCAGGTTTTCAGTAAGCATCATCCTGTATTCGTTTATCCTGGGCGTCGTAATATTCTACCCGCTGTATCAGGAGTTGAACGCGGCTGCTACAATAGAGGAGCAGGCGCTCATCTCGTCGCTTGTCCTGTACCTGCACAAGAGCTTCTGGCCCGGTTTCATTCTCGTGGCCCTGCTCGCCGGTTTGCAGGCTGTTTTGTCTTCTCACAGGCTGGTCGGCCCTATGTACAGGTTCGAGAAGATGGTCCAGGAGCTCATCCTCGGCAATTACAGCCTCAGAATAAAAATAAGAAAACGCGACGAGTTCAAGGAGATGGAAGGTCTTTTGAACAAGCTTGCCGGAACGCTCGAAGAGGCAAAGACAAGGGACAACCAGTTCTATCATGACGCGAGGATCAAGCTGGAGACCATAAACGCCATGCTTGAGGCGGAAGGGGCGGAATATCCCGCTGATGTCAAAAGGCTCGCGCAGGAGCTCATCTACGAGCTCGACGCAAGAGACGCGTACCGCGCGAGATAGCCCGGAAAAAATATGATGCCAGGTGTCATGCCGTTAAAATCACGCGAAAAAGAAAGAGGCTTCACCCTCATAGAGATCATCATCGTCGTCGCCATAATAGCCATCCTCGCGGCAATTGCCGTGCCTGCCTATATCTCGTTCATCCAGAGGGCGAAGGAGACCTCTGTCCTGGTCTATATCAGCAAGGTTAAGAAAGCTCAGGAAACGTTCAGGCTTGAAAACGCGGCTGACCAGTATTCCGGGAGCTTTGATGAACTCGAAACGACAGGCTTTGTGGAGGCCTCCGTGGGCGCGGCCACCAGGGTCGCGCATGAGTATCAGCTTGACCTTTCCGCCGGGGTCTCCTCTGGCGAGCCTTTCTGGCACATCCAGGCCGACCCGCTTGCGCTGTCTCCCAACGCGAGGCATTTTTACATCGATGAGACGGGTGTGGTGCGGTATGCGGTTGGCGCGTCTGCCGGCCCGGGTAGCGCCCCCATAGCGCATTAGACAGGTTTCCCAGTTATTTCAAGAGGTTGGCTTCGCGCCTGATGACTTTGCCAGTCAAATATGCTATATAGTTTTTACCCCCGGGGACCGCGTTAATTGCGGGGGGCCGCTAAAAAGGAGGCGTCCATGAAGCGCAAAGCCCACTTTCCCGGGCACCGTCCCGGAAGCCTTTTTTCCCTGCTCATATCACTGGCCTTTTTTTCGGCCGCAGTACTCTTTTTGCCATCCATCTCGCGCTCTGAAGATTCCATCACTACAGATTCGATAGGGACATCGCCCATATCGGACAACGCCAGTTTGGCAAGGGACCTGGCGATAGCGGACGCCCTCAGAAAGGCCGTTGAACAGGCCGTAGGGACGCTCGTCGCGGCGGACACGCTCGTGGAGAACTTTCAGGTCATCGATGACAGCGTGTATACGAACAGTCAGGGGTACATAAGAAACTATTCCATAATCTCGGAAGCCCGGTCAGCCGAAATTTACGAGGTCAGGGTAAAAGCTGTCGTGGCCACAGGGGACCTCTCCGGCGACCTCAGTGCCATGGGCCTTTTGCAGAAAAAGGCCGAGAGGCCGCGCGTGCTTTTCATGATGGCTGAAAAGGGGCCCGCTCAAAGCGATTATGATTTCTGGTGGAAGCAGGGCGGTCAGGCCGTTGAAATGTCCGCCACAGAAGCCGCTCTCAAGGAGGCTTTCCTTGCCAAAGGCTTCAACGTAGTGGATATGCCGGACACCGGAGCAGCTGGTTTTGAGGGCCCGTCTGGGACAGAACTGACAATCGATGGAGCGGCCAGCATTGGCAAGGCCCTCAACGCCGAGATCGTTGTGTTCGGCAAGGTTTTTGTTGAGCAGGGGCCCTCGACCGGGGCGACTTCCGTCATTACATACCTTGCCGACATGACGGCCCAGGCCATTCGGGTCGATGATGGTGTGGTGCTGGCCTCAAGCAAGGGGCGTGGCATATCCAGGCATATCTCTACGGTTACGGGCAACGCCGAGGCAGTCTCGGCCGCAGCGGCCATCTCCGAGGCCTGTTCCTGAGCCGTCATGGCGTCTGTCAATGCCGCCGCGAGCTCCAGCGCCTCTGCGGCGGCCCGATTCCCCGCAGCCTT
>JACPGA010000229.1 GCA_016182705.1 Deltaproteobacteria bacterium | reverse complement strand
CTTTTGCACTTCCTTGCAAGGCGTGCCTTTAAGGGCGTACTCGAAGTTATCCGCGAACATGCCGTTTGCCCAGAACGCGAGGGTCCTGGCCCTGTGCTCGTCCAGCAGTTCGCCGATGAATACATATCTCATCTCCAGGGACGAAGCGAGCTGGCGCACGAGGGTGCACATGAACTCCTCGCCGGCTACAGTCGAAGTTACCTCAAGTATCTTATGGATTATCTCGTCCGACCTGACATGCCT
The DNA here is from genome assembly GCA_016182705.1 of Deltaproteobacteria bacterium. Lineage (GTDB taxonomy): Bacteria > Desulfobacterota > GWC2-55-46 > GWC2-55-46 > GWC2-55-46 > GWA2-54-12. Next base: position 3,027 of record JACPGA010000229.1, on the reverse strand, counting down.
GGATATCTGGAGCTGGAGGGAGTTGTTGAGAGCTTTGCACCCGGCGTCCATCTGTCCGGAGGCCCCGGAACCGTCTGCCAGCGCGCCCTTCCCCTCATATAGTTTTTCCCGCAGAGAAGCTATCTCCGCCAGAAGCTCTGTCTTTGTCCTGTTATCTTCCATCCCGTTCTCCTACACGAGCTGCCTGTCGAGGCTCCTGTACTGTATGGCCTCTGATAGATGCTGCGACTCTATATCCGGCGAACCGTCGAGGTCGGCAACCGTCCTCGCCACTTTCAGGACGCGCGTATACGCACGCGCTGAAAGGCCGAGCCGTTCGACTGCCGTCTCAATGAGCTTCGATGCCTCGCCCTTCAGGGCGCAGTACTTTTTCATGTGCCGGGAAGGGAGCTGGCTGTTCGAATGGATGCCGCTGTCGCGGAACCGCTCTGCCTGGGCTCGCCTCGCGTTGTCGACCCTCTTTTTTATCACGCTTGACGCTTCTCCGCTTCGCTCACCCGAAAGCTCCCTGAACCTTACGGCAGGCACTTCGCAATGTATGTCTATCCTGTCCAGAAGAGGCCCTGATATCTTCGACCTGTAATGCTGGACCTGCATGGGGGTGCATACGCATTCCTTGTGGCTGTCCCCCAGAAAACCGCACGGGCAGGGGTTCATGGCCCCTATGAGCATGAAGTCAGCCGGATAGGTCAGCGACATGGCGGCCCGCGCTATCGTCACCCTGCCGTCTTCCAAGGGCTGGCGCAAAACCTCAAGGACGTTCTTCCTGAACTCCGGCAGCTCGTCGAGAAAAAGCACGCCATTGTGCGCAAGGGACACTTCTCCGGGGCGCGGCACCCTTCCGCCGCCTATTAGCCCGGCGTCGGATATAGTATGATGCGGCGACCTGAACGGCCTTCCGGTCACAAGGGCCGAGCCCGGCTCAAGCGCCCCGGCGACGCTGTGTATCTTCGTGGTCTCGATCGCTTCCTCAAGAGTCATGTCAGGCAGTATGGTCGGGAACCTTTTGGCGAGCATCGTTTTGCCAGAGCCCGGAGGGCCTATCATCAGGACGTTGTGGCCTCCGGCGGCAGCCACCTCAAGGACCCTTTTAACGTGTTCCTGGCCCTTTACGTCAGATATGTCCATATGTGTGGCGGACGTCGCGCTGAAAAATTCGCTGGTATCCATGCTGAAGGGGGCGATCAATGCGTTGCCGTTGATGAACTCGATGAGCTCCGAGAGGCTGCCAACCCCATAGACCTCTACGCCGTCGACTATGGCGGCCTCGCCCCTGTTCTCGATCGGAAGGACAAGCTTCTTTCCGGTATTCCTGGCGAGCACGGCTACAGAAAGCGCGCCCCTGGCGGGCCTTATGCCGCCGTCAAGCGAAAGCTCGCCGAGGATGAGGTAGTCTTCAAGGTTTTCGGCCGTGACTATGCCTTCAGCCTTCAAGATGCCTATCGCTACAGGTAGGTCGAATGTGGTGCCTTCTTTTTTTATGTCGGCTGGCGCCAGGTTTACTGTTATTTTTTTGGCTGGAAGGTTGTAGCCGGAGTTTTTTATGGCCGACCGGACCCTGTCCTTGCTCTCTTTTACGGCGTTATCCGGGAGCCCCACCGTTGAAAATGACGGCAGGCCCCTTGAGATATCGACCTCCACCTCTACCTGAAAGGCGTCTATCCCGAGCGTCGAAGCGGTTAAAACCCTGGCGAGCATTCAGCGCCCTCATGTCGTTTTTTATGACCGGCCTTGTGCCAATCGAATTACACGGAAATATGATATCAGGAATCCGTTTACTCTACAAATGGAATAATTCCAAATTATCAAACAGGCAGTAAAAAAAACCACCCGGATTTACAACAGGGTCAAAATAAAAATTCTCCGCCGCAAAGACCGGGCGGAGAATTTTTAACGGCGGGGAAAATATTTTTATTTTTTCGGGCTTTCCTTCAAACTTTCCCTGAAATAGGTCTCGACGTTGTCCATCGCGCAAAAGCTGCCGCACATGGTGCAGGTGTCCGCTTCCATTGGAGAGCGGCTGTCCCTTATCTCCCTGGCCTTCTCCCCGAAAAGGCCGAGCTTGAACTGCTCTTCCCACTTGAGGTCGCGTCTGGCCTTTGCCATGTCGCGGTCACGGTCCTTGCGGCCAAGCTTGACCATGTCTCCGACATGGGCGGCTATTCTCGCGGCCCTCACGCCCTCGACCACATCCTGTTCATTGGGAAGCGCGAGGTGCTCGGCAGGGGTGACATAACATATGAGGTCCGCGCCGTATCTTGCCGCCTCGGCAGCGCCAATGGCGGCGGATATATGGTCGTACCCGGCGCCTATGTCGGTTGTAAGGGGGCCGAGTACGTAAAAGGGAGCGTCGTTGCTCATCCTCTTCTGGAGCTTCACATTGGCTTCGATGTCATCAAGCGGCAGGTGGCCCGGGCCCTCGCACATGGTCTGGCAGCCCATCTTGCGGCCGATATCGGCAAGCTCGCAGTTTATGAGCAGCTCCTGGACCTGCGCCCTGTCAAGGCTGTCGTGTATAGCGCCCGCCCTGAGGCCATTGCCCAGGCTCAGGACGCAGTCGTATTTGCGAAGTATCTCGACTACTCTGTCAAACTTCTCGTACAAAGGATTTTCCTTGTTGTTGCTCAGCATCCAGCCAACCATGTAGGAGCCGCCCCTGGAGACAAGCCCGCCGTACCTGTAACCCTGCTTCTGGAGCCGCTCGATGGTAAGCCTGTTTATGCCGCAGTGGACCGCCATGAAGGATATGCCATCAGCGCACTGCCTCTCCAGCACGTCAAAAAGCAGCTCGTCAGGCATCTTGTTAGGGTCGTGGTACTTCTCTATGGCCTCCTTAAAGGCCTGATACAGCGGCACGCTGCCTACCGGAAGGTCAACCGCCGACAACACATTTTTTCTTATGGAGTCCAGATCGCCGCCAACGGAAAGCTCCATCAGGGTGTCCGCCCCGGCCCTCTGGGCCGCTATTGCCTTTGAGACCTCGGCAACAGGGTCGATGATATCAGACGACGTGCCTATGCTTGCGTT
>JACPGA010000224.1 GCA_016182705.1 Deltaproteobacteria bacterium | reverse complement strand
GCGAGTTCACCCATGAGGAGCACGCAATCAGCGCCTTTCAGAAACGGCTCAAGAGCTTCGCGGCAGGCGGCCGCAGCCCCCGCGTCTGAATACGCGCCTGTTTCCGGACAGCTTGCCGCAAGCACGGCCCCCGGGTTTGAAACCCTTGGCGCTGAGCACTTCAGCTGGCCAGCGAGCCACTCAAGCATCCTTTCGAGCTGGGAGACGGGCTCCGCGGTGAAAGGGCTGTCTTTCAGGGTCTGCCCGGTAACCGGCACGCCCCAGAGTATGGACGCCTTCCCGAGCGGGTAGACGGCGAAAAGAACGCCCTTCCATTTCTCGTGGCCGCAAGGGGCGAAAGAAGCGGCTTCAAGGAGAGTGCCCTCGAAAATAGCCCAGCCAGCAGGGCAGGCATCCGCAGCGACGCTTTTTGTCGCGCTGGCTTTTGCTTTGGGGACAGCGGTTATGCCGGAGTCTATCAGGAACTCGATTCTCCTCTTGAGCCCTTCGGCTATGTCCTTTATTTCGCTGAAATCCATATGATTATATCTACTACCTTTTTTTTCCCTTTACAACAGCTAATCCTTTCTCATACCATTAATATATGTTCGTGGTAGTTGTGCTTACTTTTTTCATATTGCTTGTTTTGCCGGACGCAGCCTTTGCCTGGGGCCCGGCAACGCACCTCGAGCTCGGCAAGACCATGCTGGAGAACACGAGGCTCCTTATCCCGCCTGCCAGGGCGCTCCTTGAAGCCTATCCTTATGATTTCCTTTACGGCAACATAAGCGCGGATATCGTAATCGGCAAGAACCTCGTCGAGGAACTGAAGCACTGCCACAACTGGAAGGTCGGCTTCAAGCTCCTGAAAAAGGCTGAGAGCGACTCACAACGGGCGTTTGTCTACGGATACCTGAGCCACCTGGCCGCCGATACGATAGCCCACAACCACTTCATCCCCGAGATGATGATACGCTCCTTTTCGTCCAGGACGCTGCGTCACATATACTGGGAGATGCGCTTCGACGCCCTGGCCGATAAAAAAGTCTGGCAGATACCTAAAAAGCTGGTGAAGGAAGTCCTCCGGGACAACGACAGGCTCCTTGACGCTACGATCGAGGACACGCCGCTTTCATTTCGAACCAACAAGACCATCTTCTCATCGGTCATGTCCATCCAGCGCGTCGAGCAGTGGCACAAGATGCTCAACCTCCTTTCATTGTCGTCCAAATGGGCACTGAGCCGCGAGGAAAAGGACAGGTACTTCGCCATATCCATCGACAGCATAATAGACCTCCTGACCTTTACGCACAAGGCCCACTGCCTCCGGAAAGACCCCACTGGAAAGCACAGCCTGAACGCCGCCAAGTTCATCAGAAAGCGCCTCAACACCATCAGGAAAAACGGCAAAGACTGGGAAACCGCCATGGAAAACGCCCTCAAATGGGTCAAGATATAACCCTTCTTTCCCATTCTCCACAGCTTGTCTGACCTGCTAAAAACTCGGAATTCAGACAGGTCGCTCAAAAAGTTCCAGATGCGCGGAGTCGAGAAAACGAGGAATGAGGCGTGCTTTGTTTGTACGCCGCAATTACGAGTGCCGATGACGACAAAGCAGATGGGGAGCTTGAAGCGATCTGTTAGGCCAGCTTGACTTCCATTCTTCAAGGTCTATAGTCAATATATCCCTTAAAGGGAGAGCTGGCTTTCCGGCAAAGGATCGCCTGCCCCCTTTTTTCAAGGAGGAAAAAAATGGCTTGGAACATAGACTTAAACAACGCAGGGATCGAGATGCTGTCGAATATCCCACTCATAGGACGACAGAGGGCTGAAGCTATAGTGAAATACAGGGAAGAGCACGGCCCATTCAGGAACTGGGATGACGTGAAAAACATTCCAGGCTTCTCGAGTGCCATTGTGGACGACCTCAAAAACCAGGGCTTCAGCCTGGGGAGAAAAGCCGCTTAGTTTTCCCTCGTTCCCGGGCACAGTCCGGAAACAGAGTAAACAACCGGGGAGTTTTTCAACCCCAAAGCTTGCGGAGGTGAGTTATGCCAGTAAGAGGATTTGACCTCAATACGGCCAGCATTGACGACCTTCTGACTGTCAAAGGAATTGACAGGGATTGGGCACAGAAGATAATAGACTACAGGAACAGCCACGGGCCGTTCAATGATTGGAACGACCTGGATGACATCCCCGGCTTCTCGGCCAGGCATGTCAATGACCTCAGAAGAAGCGGGGTCACCATAGGCGGCAAAAGAGCTGCCTGAAAAGACAATAAAAAAGAAGGGGCGGCAAATGCCGCCCCTTCTCAATTTTCAAGCCCGTTTGGATGCCACTAAAAATCAGCTATTTTTTTCTGAGATCAGGAAAAATAACAATTTTTAGTCTTACTTCACAGCCCTGTCCAGTATCCTGTCCGCAACCTCTTCCTTAGGAAGCGGCGGGAGCCTGTCTGCCAGCCCGTCCCGGCTCAATATTGTCACCTGGTTAGTGTCGCTGTCCAGGCCCGCGGGGGTGTTCCCTACCACGAGGTCGAGCCCCTTTTCCTTGAGCTTTTTCCTGGCGTTCTCTTCGAGATTGTCGGTCTCAAGGGCAAAGCCTATGAGGGTCTGCCCTTTTTTCTTGAGCGTGCCGATGTGCTTCAGCACATCCTGAGTCCTTTCCATCTCAAGGGAAAGGAAGTTGGCGTCCTTTTTGACCTTGCTCGGATAGCTCTTCGTTGGCCTGTAGTCTGCTACACCCGCGGCCATGATGACGATGGTCGACTGCGGGAAGTACCTTACGCAGGCATCGAGCATCTCCTCTGCCATGCGCACCGGCACGAAGGTCACGCCCGTCGGCCTGGGCAGGAACGACGGCCCTGACACGAGGACTACTTCCGCTCCCCTTCTCCTGGCGGCCCTGGCCACAGCGTAGCCCATCTTGCCTGAGGAGGCGTTGGATATATATCTTACCGGGTCGATAGGCTCGCGGGTAGGCCCTGCCGTGACGAGCACCTTCTCACCCTTCAGGTCTTTCGTGATAAGCGCCTCTTCGGCGGCTTCGAGTATCTCCTCGACTGACGCGAGCCTGCCCTTGCCCTTGTAGCCGCAGGCCAGGTCGCCTTCCGCCGGCCCGACAAAGAAGTAGCCGAGCTTTTCGAGCTTTTTGTCGAGCATTTTGCGATTCTCTTCTGTGACTATAAAAAGGCGCAAGTTTTTGTTCAGTCCCTCGATGGTTTCCAT
>JACPGA010000227.1 GCA_016182705.1 Deltaproteobacteria bacterium | reverse complement strand
TCCCTCCTCGCTCCTCGACGCCTTGCATATGGAGCTTTTTGAACAGCCTGACGAAATCTGATTTTCAGCAAACCGTTAGAATAAACTGAAGGAGCTTGTGATGTCCAAGAGCGTAAAAAGGGTTTCTTTAGCGTACTCCGGGGGGCTTGATACCTCGGTCATAATGAAGTGGTTGATAGAGACCTACGGCTGCGAGGTCGTGGCTTTTTCCGCTGATATCGGACAGGGTGACGTCGAGATAGACGCGATAAGGAAAAAGGCTCTGGCGACAGGCGCGTCGAAGGTCTACATAGAAGATTTGAGGGAAGAGTTCGTAAGGGATTTTGTTTTTCCGATGCTCAGGGCTTCTTCCGTGTACGAAGGCACATATCTTCTCGGTACCTCTATCGCAAGGCCTCTTATCGCCAAGGCGCAGATGGAGATTGCCGCGAAAGAAAAATGCGATGCGGTCTCTCACGGCGCGACCGGCAAGGGCAACGACCAGGTGAGGTTCGAGCTTGCCTACTATTCCATGAACCCGCACATAAAGGTCATAGCGCCCTGGAGGATTTGGGACATGAAGGGCAGGGCAGACCTCGTGGCCTATGCCAAGAAACACGGCATACCTGTGCCGGTCACGAAGAAAAAGCCGTACAGCTCGGACGCCAACCTTTTTCACATAAGCTTCGAGGGCGGCGTTCTGGAAGACCCCTGGGCAGAGCCGACTTCCGACATGTACACAATGAGCGTATCTCCTGAGAAAGCCCCGAACAGGGCAACTTACACGTATCTCCTGAGAAAGCCCCGAATAGGGCAACTTACATAGAGATTGGCTTTGAGAACGGAAACCCCGTTTCGGTTGACGGAAAGAGGCTTTCGCCTGCCAGCCTCCTCGCCCACCTGAACAAAGTCGGCGGAGCCAACGGCGTGGGCAGGATGGACATGGTCGAGAACCGCTATGTCGGCATGAAGTCCAGGGGAGTCTACGAGACCCCTGGCGGGACCATACTCCACGGCGCGAGAAGGGCCGTGGAATCGCTGACCATGGACAGGGAGCTGCTGCACCTTCGCGACAGCATGTCGCAGAAGTACGCTTCTTTAGTTTACAATGGCTACTGGTTCTCGCCCGAGAGGATCGCGCTCCAGTCGCTCATCGATTCGGCCACGTCCGGCGTCACTGGCGTTGCCAGGATGAAGCTCTACAAGGGCAACGCCATCGTTGCGGGAAGGAAGGCGGAGCTCTCCCTTTACCACCCGGACTTCGCGACCTTTGAAGAGGATACCGTATACGACCAGAAGGACGCCGAGGGCTTTATCAAGATAAACGCCCTGAGGCTCAAGATAAAGGCGATGGTCGACAAGGCCGCGAAGCCGAAGGCCAAGACCGCTTCAAAAAAAGGGAGATAGTAAGTGAAGCTCTGCAGGTTCAAGGCATCTGAAAATGTATCACTCGGAGTCATCGAGGGAGATTCGGTCTTCGAGATAAAGGACGACCCTTTAGCCGCCGGTTTTTCCGGAGAAGTCAAAAAGGGCACGGAGCATAAGCTCGAAAAAGTAAAGCTCCTGGCCCCTGTCCTGCCTTCGAAGATAGTCGCCATAGGGCTCAACTACAAGGCGCATGCCGTCGAATTCGGCAAGCCCCTGCCTGAAGAGCCGATGATATTCATAAAGCCCTCCACGGCTGTCATCGGCCCTGAGGACGAGATAGTCTACCCGGGCCACATGTCGCACCGCGTCGATTACGAAGGAGAGCTTGGCGTCGTCATCGGAAAGACCGCAAAAGAGGTACAGGTAAAAAACGCCGCGGAATATATCTTAGGGTATACCTGCGTGAACGACGTTACCGCCCGCGACCTCCAGGGCAAGGACATTCAGTATACCAGGGCAAAGGGCTTTGATACTTTCGCGCCCATCGGCCCCTCCATAGAGACGGGGCTTGACCCGCTTGACGCGACCATCCAGACATATCTGAACGGGCAGCTCAAGCAGAACACATCTACTAAGGACATGATCTTCAACGTCTTTCAGCTCGTAAGCTTCGTCTCGCACGTGATGACGCTTCTGCCAGGCGACATAATCACGACAGGCACGCCGTCAGGCATAGGGAAGATGAGGTCCGGGGATGTTGTCGAGGTAAGGATAGAGGGAATAGGGGGCCTCAGGAACAGGGTCGTTGACGGAATGGCGGCAAGAAAACTCTGGCTCGATTAAAATTTTCCGCCAGAAATGACGGGAATTTTGATGGTACGGAAAGTTCATTTTTATTTGCCAGCCAAGACCGGCCGCTGACGCGACTGGGCCCAGACTGGCATACCCATTCTTGATAGTTGAACTGAAGTCTGTTTTGGTCTAATATATCCATCCTATTCAGCTACAGCAAGGAGGAGTTCGATACAGATGTCAGAAGATTATATACAGGGTCTGTTCGCCGATAGAATAGGCGGCAGCCTTTTCGGGAAAAGCCAGAAGATATACAAGTTCGAGAAGATAAAGAGGGCGAAGGCCGAGGCGAAGAAAAACTCGCCCATGACCGAGCTCCTTGACTTCGGCGTCGGAGAGCCTGACGAGATGGCATTCCCCCTCGTGGTCGAAGCGCTGAAGCTCGAATGCGCCAAACCCGAGAACAGGGGCTATTCTGACAACGGCATAGCCGAATTGAAGGAAGCCGCCGCAAGGTACCTTGAAAAGATATACGGCGTGCCTGGCATAGACCCGGTAAAGGAGATAATCCATTCCATCGGCTCCAAGCCCGCGCTGGCCATGATACCGGAAGCGTTCATAAACCCCGGCGACGGCGTTCTTATGACAGTGCCTGGCTATCCCATCATGGCCACCCATACCGAGTGGAACGGCGGAAGGGTCGTAAAGCTCCCGTTGAAGGAAGAAAACGGCTTCCTGCCCGACCTCGACGCTCTTACCCCTGACGACTTGAAGGGCGTAAAGCTCCTGTATATCAACTACCCGAACAACCCGACCGGGGCCGCGGCCACGCCGGAGTTCTTCAAAAAGGTCGTTGAGTTCGCGAAGAAGAACCAGATAATCGTCGTGCATGACGCGGCTTACGCCGCTCTTTCATTCGACTCCAAGCCCCTGAGCTTCCTTTCCGTCGAAGGCGCGAAGGACGTGGGAATTGAGATACACTCTTTCTCAAAGGCCTACAACATGACCGGCT
>JACPGA010000226.1:1791-14149 GCA_016182705.1 Deltaproteobacteria bacterium | reverse complement strand
TGTTCAAGGTGCCTTTTGTGGGCTGGTCCATGCGTCTTGCCGGTTACATTTCCATAGACAGGGAGAACCCGGCCGAAGCGGTCAAGAGCATGGAAGAGGCCGCGAAAAAGATGAGCACAGGGGCTTCAGTGGTCATATTCCCCGAGGGGACGCGCTCTGAGACAGGCAGCCTTCTGCCGTTCAAGAGGGGCGCTTTCATGCTCGCCAGGAAAAGTGGCAGGCCGATAGTGCCGGTCGCCATAAGCGGCACCAGCGGGATATTGAAAAGAGGGGGCTTTATCGTAAACCCCATGCGGGTCACGGTCACGATAGGAAGCCCCATACAGATAGGCTCGTTCGATGAAAAGGAATTGAGGAACCTGACCAAGAGGCAGGTAGAAGCCATGCTTAAAGGCACGGCAGGGGAGCTGGCATGAGCGAAGGGGAGCGGACAACGGAAGCCCTGAGGATGATTCCTCTGGGGGGCCTCGGTGAGATCGGCCTGAACATGATGGCCATGGAGTATGGCGATACCATAATCGTCATCGACTGCGGCCTCATGTTTCCGGAAGATTACATGCTGGGCATCGATCTGGTGATCCCGGATGTCACATATTTGAGCAGGAACCGGGACAAGGTAAAAGCGTTCATAATAACGCATGGCCATGAAGACCATACAGGGGCCCTGCCGTTCATTTTGCGGGAGATAGACGCGCCCATATACGGTACAGCCCTCACTTTAGGGCTCATCGAGGAGAAGCTCGAAGAGCACGGTCTTGCCCGCTCGACGGTTCTGGAGACGGTGCGCCCGAGGGACAGGGTCTCCATTGGCCCGTTTGACATCGAATTCATCAGAGTCAGCCATTCCATAGTGGACGGCTGCGGGCTGGCCATAGGAACGGTCGTGCACACAGGGGACTTCAAGATGGACCAGACCCCGGTGGACGGTGAAGTGATGGACTACGCCAGGTTCTCCGAGTACGGTGAGGCCGGTGTGCTCCTCTTTATGTCTGATTCGACGAATGTCGAAAAGGAAGGCTATACGCTCTCTGAGCGCGAGATAGGCCGAAACCTCGAAGATGTTTTCAGGAGGTGCGAAGGCAGGATAATCGTGGCGGCCTTCTCCTCTAACATCCACCGCATACAGCAGGTCATGGACGCCGCGGACAAGTTCGGCCGCAAGGTCGTGTTGAACGGCAAGAGCATGGTCGCGAACTCAAGAATAGCAAGGGCTCTGGGTTACCTGAAGGCCCCTGACGGGCTTATCGTGGACCTTCGCGACCTTGACTCGCTCCCCCATCAGAGGGTAGTGATCCTCACCACAGGGAGCCAGGGTGAGCCCATGAGCGCACTGACGCGCATGGCAATGGACAACCACAAGCAGATAAAGGTCACCAAGGGCGACACCATCATATTGTCGTCGAAGTTTATCCCCGGCCATGAAAAGGCTATCTCGACCATGATGAACCACCTGTACAGGAGAGGGGCCGATGTCATATATGAGAAGGTCTCTGAGATCCATGTGTCCGGACACGCGAGCAAGGAAGAGCTCAAGATAATGCTTAACATTGTGAAGCCCAGATTCTTCATGCCTGTCCACGGCGAGTACCGTCACCTCGTGCTCCATGGAAGGCTTGCCTCGACCGTAGGCATACCGGCAGAGAATATCTTTGTGGCCGAGGACGGACAAGTGATCGAGTTCACGAAGGACGGGGCGCGCCGGGCAGAAGTAGTCGAGCACGGCAGGGTGTTCGTCGATGGCAAGGGCGTCGGAGATGTCGGCGAGATGGTCCTGAAGGACAGGAGCCACCTTTCCGAGGGCGGCATGGTGCTGGCCGTCGTCGCCATAAACAACTCAACCGGAGAGATAGTTTACGGCCCTGAGATAATCACCAGGGGCCTTGTGCTCGAGGAAGGAAGTCCGGGGCTTCTGGACCAGGCTAAAAATATCGTGGTCGAGGCCCTGGGCAGCGTGAACGTCGAGGTCAAGACAGAGCAGCTCGAGGTGAAAGAAGAGATAAGGCGCGCACTCAGGCGTTTTTTCAACAAGACCCTCGAAAGAAGGCCGGTCATACTGCCGGTCATCATCGAGATTTAAACTGGAAAACCCGATGGATGACAAGAGCGTTGTCTGGTTCGCGGACCTGCGGGCCGGCTCCAGGCAAAACCTCTTCGACAAAATAGGCGCGCTTCTTGAAAAGGCGGGCGTAAAGGACAGGTTCAGAAAGGGCCATCTTGTCGCCGTGAAGCTCCACTTCGGCGAGAAGGGCAACGCCTCGTTCATCCGCCCGGTCTTTGTCAGGCGTGTGGTCGAAAGCATAAAGGAGACCGGCGCTTCCCCCTTTCTCACGGACACCAATACCCTCTACGTAGGCACGCGGGGCAACTCGCCCGACCACCTCAAGACCGCCATAGAAAACGGCTTTGACTATGCCGTCGTATCCGCGCCTCTTATAATAGCCGACGGCCTCCGGGGAGACTCGGCCTCGCTTGTAAAAATCGGCGGCAAGCACTTCAAAGAGGTCGGCATAGCTAAAGAGATAGCCTCTGCCGACGGCCTCGTCGTGCTCACGCATTTCAAATGCCATGAGTTAACGGGTTTTGGCGGCGCGCTGAAGAACATCGGCATGGGTTCGGCGTGCAGAGAAGGCAAGCTGGCCCAGCACTCGTCTGCAGCACCTGTAGTAGACCCTTCAGGCTGCGCGGCCTGCGGCGATTGCGTGGCGGCCTGCCCGGCCGGGGCAATTGAAGTCGGCGCCGCGGCTTCAATCAGCGAGGAGGCGTGCATCGGGTGCGGACACTGCATAGCCGTATGCCCGCAGGGGACCATAAAAATAAGATGGAACGAGAGCGCGGGCAGGCTCCAGGAAAAAATGGTCGAGCACTTTGAGGGGGCCGTAAAAGGGAAAGAGGGCAGGTGCGTCTATCTTACCTTCGTGACCCAGGTCTCCCCTGCCTGCGACTGCTACGGACACAATGACGCGCCCATAGTCGGCGACATAGGCATGCTCGCGTCAAACGACCCGGTCGCCATTGACCAGGCCGCCGCCGACCTCGTGAACGGCTCGGAAGGCTTCCGGGGCACGGCCCTTTCAACCGGGCACGAGAGCGGGGGAGACAAGTTCAGGGGCGTGCACCCGGACATAGACTGGGAGGCGCAGCTTGATTACGCATCTCTCAGGGGGCTTGGGTCGCGCAGGTATGTGTTTAAAAAGATCTGACCAATAGAGTGGGATAAACCAATGGCCATAAAGAAAATCGGGGAGCTGCTTGTCGAAGCCGGGCTTATAACCGAGGCACAGCTTAAAGAGTCGCTGCTTGCTTTAAAAGACGGCAAGGGGCAGAGGCTTGGCGCGGTGATCGTGCAAAAGGGGTACGCGACCGAAATAGACATCGCCCAGACCCTTGCCTTTCAGCTCGGGATCCCTTTCATCGATATCTCGAAAACGCAGGTCGACCCCGAGGCCGTAGGCATTGTTCCGGAGAGGCTCGCGAAGAAGTACCTGCTCATGCCGCTTATCCAGGAGCACAGGGTACTGAAAGTGGCGATGGCAGACCCGTTGAACCTGCACGCCATGGACGACGTCAGGTTTTCAACCGAGATGGAAGTGCTGCCCATGGTCGCCACCTTGTCCGATGTGGAAGCCGCCATAAACACCCATTACCACCTGAACGAGCCGATAGAGGACCTGCTGGGGGACATCAAGAGGGACAGGCTCGTGGAGCTGGTGCGCGAACCTGAATCAGACAGGGACATAGTCGAGAACACGAGAAAGTCCTCGGCCCCTCCGATAATAAAGATGGTCGATTCCATACTCATACACGGCTTCGAGAACAGGGCAAGCGACATCCATATCGAGCCGCAGGAGCTGTCGGTAAAACTTCGCGTAAGAGTCGACGGGATCATGAGGGAGACCATGAAGCTCCCCAAGTGGGTGCAGGGGCCGGTTATATCGAGGATAAAGCTCATGGCCAGGATGGACATAGCCGAGAGGAGGGTTTCCCAGGACGGCAGGTTCAAGGTCAAGCTTGGCGACAAGGCCGTTGACCTGCGTGTCTCGACCCTGCCGACCCAGTACGGCGAGACTGTCGTAATGAGGCTTCTTGACCCGAAGTCATCCATGCTCGACCTGGGCAACGCCGGGTTTCTTCCCGACGACCTTGCCAGGGTGAAAAGCATTATCGAGCGTCCCCAGGGCGTGGTCCTTGTGACCGGCCCGACCGGCAGCGGCAAGACCTCGACCTTGTACTCGATGGTCTCAAGCATTAAAAGCGAGCGGATAAACATAATCACCATAGAAGACCCCATCGAGTACGAGCTCAAGGACGTAAACCAGGTGGCTGTGAACGACAAGACAGGCCTGACGTTTTCCTTTGCCTTGAGGAGCGTTCTCAGGCAGGACCCCGATGTCATACTCGTCGGAGAGATGAGGGACGAGGAGACCGCCGTAATAGCCCATCAGGCTTCGATGACGGGCCACCTGGTCTTTTCAACCCTTCACACCAATGACGCGGTATCGTCTGTCGTGCGCCTGCGGAACATGGGCATACCTCCTTACATGATAGCCTCGGCATTGAACGGGGTAGTGGCCCAGAGGCTTGTACGGAAGATATGCGCCCAATGCAAGGAGGCCTATGACCCGTCTGAAGACGAGCTTAAAAAGGGCGGGGTTAGGTGGAGCGGGAGAAAGCTGTACAGAGGCGCGGGATGTAAGTCCTGTTCAGGCACGGGATATTCCGGCCGTGTGGGGATATTCGAGGTGCTTACCATCAGCCAGAAAGTCAAAAGCCTTATCAGCATGGACGGCTCCGAGCAGGAGATTTTCAGGGCCGCCGTGGACGCCGGCATGACCCCGATGCACATGGACGGGCTCAAGAAGGTCGCTGCCGGGATAACCACCCTGGAGGAGCTGACGAGGGTTATATATATCGGAAAGGGCGACGAGGCCGGCAAGTGCCCTGCGTGCTCAGAGAGCCTGCCCGAAGGCGCGCCGAAGTGCCCGAATTGCGGGGCCGCTTCCCTGAAGAACTGCCTGTCATGCGGCAAAGAGAGCCAGGCAGGCTGGAAGGTCTGTCCCTGGTGCGCGGAAAGTCTCGCAAGTCCGTCTAAACCGCGCGTCTGAGGCCAATTTCCTTTTGACTCAGGCTTTTAAATCCTGTAAATTGTAAGTTCATGAAATTTTGTTTAATAAATTGTGTATTGTTTTCCGTTTTGGTGTTTGCGGGGCAGTTCTATTTGTGCTATTATGCCTCGGCTACATCTACCCTGAAGAGACTTCGCCTGTGTTAATGCTGACGCCAAGACTGAAAACTTTCCTTATAGCCGGTATAGCGCTGCTTACAGCCTTGGCCGCGACTGAATGTTCAGCCGCGATGGACCCTGCTCCCGCAGACTGGCCGGATTATGAGTATAACAGGGCGCCCGGCGAGTTCAAGAGGAACAGGTACGGGATAATCGACCCGAGCCCCGATGTCGTCTCCCTTCAGCAGCTCCCTGTCGACAGCTACGGATTCGTGGACTGGGGTAAGGCGATAAGGGACGGCATAATAGCTCCGAGGGACTCGATAAGCGGCAAGCCTCCCAGGCTCAGCCCTGAAGACAGCCAGACATTCAGCGGGGACGTCCTCATAAAGTCCAAAATGAAGTTCATGCCGGACGTCATCTTCCCGCATACCGCGCATACCGAGTGGCTCAAGTGCTCTGTATGCCATCCTAAAATTTTCAAGAAGAAAGCTGGCGCCACCCCGATAACAATGGCCGGGATCTGGAACGGCCAGTTCTGCGGCAGGTGCCACGACAAGGTCGCTTTTCCCACAAGGAACTGTTTCAAATGCCACTCGGTCCCCAGGCAGTGAAGAAACGGAGCAGTCCGATGCCTTTTGAAGACCTTGCAAAAAACGAACTCATAAGCATACTTGAACTTATAGACCAGGCGCAGCGCTGCTTTGGGCCCGCTCAAGTGCAGAAGCTCATGGTGAACGCCGCCGGTTTGCTTGAGGCTGAGTTCTCTGTCTGCGGGCTCGCGCGTACCGGAACGGACGGACTTCCTGTCGTGACTGCCTATGTAAACGGCAATTACCCGGAAGAATGGGTCAGGAGATACATAGAGAGCGGTTACCATCAGAAGGACCCCATCGTGCGGTTCCATACAAAATACGCGCTTACCCAGACCTGGACCGACGTGTTCAGGCAGTTCGAGGACAAGGATGCCAGGCAGGTCGTTTCAGAAGCTTCCGATTACGGCTTGAAATTCGGGTTCACCGGGGCGTTGTACCTCCCGGAAATAAGTAACATCGCCATGTTCACATTTGCCGGAAGGCACAATAAGTTCGGCGCGCACCAGAAGAGAATAGCTGATATCCTTTCGATGCATTTCACCCGGGCCCTTGCTGACTGCGCCCGTGAATCGCTTTTTACCGCAGGGCATCGCTTGGACGATGAAGGTCATCCGAAAGGACGGGAGGGGGAGGCATGGTGAGCTACAGCAGCTTTTCGAAAAGGGAACTGGCGGATATCCTGGATGTCATTCACTCTTCTCTGCAATGCAGGGAGGAGGGGGACATAAGGACCCTGCTTGACCGGATAAGGGGGCTTGTCTCCGGGGATTACGGCATCTGCGGCATAGGTAAAGGCGGCGAGGACGGGCAGGGCGGCCTTAACGCCCCTCCCCACATAATAAACCTGAACTACCCGATGGAGTGGTTGCAGATATACGGGGGCAACCAGCTCTATAACCAGGACCCTATTGTCCTTCGCAACCTTTCTAACCCCGGCTCTCAGCTGTGGGACGAGACCTACTCCATGTTCGGCGGCAAGCTCTCCAAGCTTTTTCTCACTTCGCGCGACTTCGGTTTGAACCACGGCGTAAGCGGCGGCATGCACAACCAGGACAGCAATACCACTACCTTGTTTTCGTTCTCCGGAAAAGGCGACTGGTTCAAGGACCATCAGAAAAAAATACTCGCCCTTCTCGCCCCCCATCTCCACCAGGCGCTTGCCCGTATATACAAGACTGCGCAGGTTAACTCGCGCCTGGGGACCCTTTCAAAGCGGGAGCGCGAGATAGTCTCCTGGGTCAAGGCGGGCAAGACCAACTGGGAGATCTCGATGATACTCAGTATAAGCGAGCGGACCGTGAAGTTCCACGTCCAGAACATTGAGCGCAAGCTCGAAGCCGTCAATAAGGCCCATGCCGTAGCGATACTGATGGAGCAGGGTCATTTAGAGTAGACATCCAGTTGAAGAACTCAGGCCTTCTGGCGGACGCTGACTCCTCGAACGCCCTCCAGTCGAGCACGGCTATGCCGGACATCACCCCTTCCCCCAGCGGCTTGAAATCAGCGACCGGCACGAACGGGAAAAACCTCTTCAGGTAAAAGAAGTACCTCTGTTCGATAATCGTGATAAGATATCTGGAATCGTTCTTAAGGGACCAGTGGTATATTGCCTTGTACAGGAGGTGGGCCAGGCTCAATGACGCTACAGTGTCCTTGCGCCTGTCCTTTCTGACGCATATCCTGGTCGATTCGGACATGCCGGGTACTTTGCTGAAACCCTCTTCCGGCAGAAGGGAGGCGAATTCCTTTTCGATCATGTAAGGCAGCGGCGCTCGTATGAGCCGCACATGGCCTACGAGCTCTCCGGAATGCTCAAAAATCCCTATGCTTTCAGCGAAATCGTCGTACGGGTCCCTGTCCAGGCCGTCGGCGGCTGGCGGTACCCACCGTAGTTCATCCCTGAAGACGTCATGTCTGAGCCTCAGGGCAGAGTCGACCTCTTCGGGGGCGGAGATGGTCTTTACCAGGTACTTTTCCTCTTGAAATATAAGCTCCATGTCAGCACCTCCTTTACCCTCTTTTTAGCAGGCAAGGGCCTATGGATGTAACTGGCACGAGTAGCAGTTTGAAAAAACGTGTAAATGGCTTAAAATAAAAGATTTCGCCTCCTGTACCTTGGTACAGTCGCCTTTCCATCCTCCCTGTAATAAAATCGACGCTACACCAGAAAAGTTGAATTTGGGGAGGGCGGTCTTGGAAAACAACGCTATCGGCAGCGGTCCGGGAAACGGTGAGTTCGCATCTTCAGGGAGGGCAGGCCAGGGGCTTCCCGGAGGGGGAAAGCCGGGCGCGATGTTAGAGCGGCTTTTGTCCTATACCGTAAAGGAAAAAGACCTGGCAGATGTCTCCACCGGGCTCATGAAGAGGTTCAAAGGGCTCCGTGGAGTTCTGGACGCGAGCCATGAGGAGCTGAAAGATTCGGGCTGGGTAGGCGAAAACAGCGCGGTTTTCCTGAAGTTCGTGAAGGAGGCTGCCGGAGTCTACCTGAGAGAGCGGATGCTGGGCAGGGATGCCCTGAAAAACATGAAATGCGTGCTCGACTATCTGAGCCTGACGCTCTCCGGCGAGCGGATAGAAAAGTTCCTTGCCATATATCTGAACTCAAAAAATGAGGTGCTCTCGGTCGATGTGCTTCATGAAGGCACGATAAATCAGACTGTCGTATACCCGAGGAAGGCGATAGAGAGGGCTTTCAGGCATAAGGCCTGCGGCGTCATATTCGTGCACAACCATCCGAGCGGGGACTCTACCCCGTCAGCCATGGACAGGCAGCTTGCCAGGACTCTTGACAGCGCCGCCGGCGCCGTGGACCTTTCCGTAATCGACCATATCGTAATAGGGAAGAACAGGCATTTCAGCGCGAGGGAAAACGGCTGGATGGCAGGCGGGCCTTCGCGGAAAGCTTAAGGTCCGGTTACTGAAGCCCCGGGCTCATCTGCCAGGGGCAGCGTGACCGGCTCCAGGGCTGTTATTTGTTGCTCCTGGCGTACTCCAGGCATCTTGAAAGTATGGGGAAGTTCAAGCGGTTTACCTTGGCTTCGAACATTATCCCTGCCCCGAACCTGCCGCCCACGGGCTGAACCCAGCTCACGAGACCCGGGATCTCCTCCGCTTCCACAGGCTTTTGCCCTTCCATATAGGTGATCTTTATCGAGACCTTCTCCCGCTTCTTGAGCGGCTCTGAGGCGTACAGGCCGATGCCGCCCCGGCTGATATTGAGCATCACCGCTTCTATCCACCCCTGGCTCTCTGAAGATTTTATCTTCACTTCGGCGAGCATGTACCTGCGCCTGAGCTTTCTTTTCTCTTCCATAAGCCTCCCCCTTGGAAACGGGTTAGTTTTAAACCCGCTGAAAGAAAAAAGCAATCTTTTTAGGTCACCGGCTTCTGGCAAAAGAGTCGCTTACGGTCTTCAGGAGGGTCAGCATGGAATAAGGCTTCTGCAGATAACTGAAGCCCTTGACGCTCAAAAGCGGCATTTGCGAGGCTTCGATAAATCCGCTCGTGAAGACGACCGCCATGCCCGGTTTTTTCGCCAGGAGCTGGTCCACAAGCTGCGGGCCGCTCTGGTCGGACAGTATGACGTCGCACAGGACCATCTCAATGTCTTCCTGCTCTTTTTCGAAAACCGCCAGCGCCTCAGCCACATTACCGCCAGTGACAACATTGTAGCCGTGCCTGACAAGCGCAGTTCTGGTAAAGTCCCGCACCTTGGGGTCGTCTTCGACCAGGAGTATCTTTTCCCCTTTTCCGGGTTCGCCCCTTTCGTCCTTGTGAGCGGCCCCGGCTTCTCTTTTTTTCGTCATGACCGGAAAATAGATGCGGAAGGTGGTCCCCATGCCGGGCTCGCTCTCGACGGGTATCCAGCCATTGTGCTGTTTTACGGTGCTGTAGACTATTGCAAGCCCGAATCCCGTGCCCTTTCCGGCTTCCTTTGTCGTAAAGAACGGCTCGAATATGCGCGAGACCAGTTCTCTGCTCATCCCCACTCCTGAGTCAGAGACCGTAAGGCACACAACTTCCCCCGGGCGCGCATCAGGCATCGATTCCGCTTTCTTTTCATCCATGACGACGTTCTCGGTCTTTATCGTGAGCTTGCCGCCCTCCGGCATGGCGTCTTTCGCGTTAACGGCGAGGTTCATGATGACCTGCTCGATATTGCCTTCGTCAGCCTCTATGGTCCAGATCTGGGGAGCGAGGTCCGTTGAAATTGTGATCTCCTCGCCTATGAGGCGGCTTATCATTGAAAGCAGGTCGCTTATGACCTTGTTTATATCCAGAGGCACCAGGTCAAAGGGCTGGCCGCGGCTGAACAGCAGGAGTTGTTTTGTCAGTCTGGAAGCGAGCATGACCGAAGTGATGATGGCGTCGAGCCTCGAGTAAAGAGGATCGTTCTTGCTTATCTCCTCGATAGCGAGCTCGGCGTTTCCCCTTATCGCGGTGAGGATGTTGTTGAAGTCGTGGGCTATGCCTCCGGCGAACCTGCCTATCGCCTCCATCTTCTGGGACTGGCTGAGACGGGCCTGCATGAGTTCGCGCTCCCGTTCGGCTTTTTTCCGCTCGGTTATATCGCGGATCATGGCCGTGAAATGGATAACGCCGCCCAGGGTAAAATTGTTGAGGGCGAGCTCAAGGGGGAATAACTCTCCCGTTTTTTTCAGGCCTTCGTATTCTATTATCTGGCCCTGGACCCGGCTCTCGCCTGTCTCCAGGAACCTTTTGAGGCCCCCTGTGTGTCTTTCCCTGTATTTCTCCGGGATAATCGTCGTTACAGGGATTCCGATGAGCTCGCTTCTTGAATAGCCGAATATCCTCGTGGCGCTGTCGTTGCAGTCAATTATCCTGTCGCCGGCGTTCGCGATTATTATGCCGTCGAAGGCGGTATTGTGCACGAGCCGGTAGCGGGCCTCGCTCTCTTTCAAGGCCTTCTCGGTAAGCTTTCTCTCAGTTATATCCTCGCCGGAGCTCAGAAGGCCTATAACCCGCCCGTCTTCCTTGAGCACGGAGTTGTGCCAAAGGACGGTTCTCTCAAAGCCGCTCCTCGTCAAAACCGGGTTTTCGTAGTAGCTTTCGGCTTCAGCAGAGTCCATCCCTTCGGAGACGAGCATTGAAAAGACAAGCTGTACCTCGTTTTTAATGCGTTCCGGTAAAAAGTTTGAAAACCAGTCCTTGCCCAGTATTTCTTCCTCGCGGAAGCCGAGCACCTCGCAGCCTTTGCGGTTTATGAGCTCGACTCTCCCATGCCTGTCCAGCACGATGACCATCACCCCGGCCACCTCGAGGTATTTCCTGAGCTTGTTTCGTTCGCGCAGAAGCTCCCGCCCGGCTTCCCGCCGTTCCTCTACAATGGAAATGAGGGGCTTGAAAATGAAAAAGTAGAGCACCGGAGAGAGTATCAGGACCAGCAGCGGCGCGTCGATGAGGACTACGGTCAACGGGTTAAGGAGGTCCTTGAAAAGGAAGAGCACGATCATTACGACCAGCTCGGCCGAAAAAATCGAGACGATAAGTATAGCCAGCAGCTTGGCGGGGGAGGTTAAATGTGTCGCTGTGCCGCTTTTGCCGGGGGTTTTACCCAGTTCTTTTTCTGTGTAATCATTTGAGGGCATATCGGTCCTGATAGATAATAAATTATACCTCAAAGCGAGCGAGCTTTGCTTTAACTTACACTATTCTTCATTTTCCATGCCCAGTCAAGCTTGACACCGGTAAAGGTCTTGTATAGAGTCACTTATGGCGTAGACCAGCGTCCCGGAAACCGCGCAGGAGGTGTTCAGATGAAAAGAGCAGCCGCAGTTTTTTTAGCAGTGCTTGCCCCGGCGATTGCCTTCGCGTACCCGAATGGGACTCCTGATTATGTGACTGATACTGGGCCGTTTTGCGCCTCATGCCATTCCGTGGCCAGCGCTGAGTACATGGCCGAACTCCCGGCTGACAGGGCAAAGGGCGAGGTGGCGGAGATAAAGCATTACGGCCTTGTGCGTATGCCCACGCCTCCTTCTCCGTATATCGAGCTTGCCAATGAGGAAAAAGAGGAGCTGATAAGAAAGGCAAAGCTCATAGACGCAAGCTCGTCCGTCACACTGGAGGCTCCGAAAAGGATGAAGGCGGGACAGGAGGCTTCCATAACTGTTAAGGCCAGGGGCGGCAACGGCCCTGCCATCTGCGTCATGCTCGTGGACAGGGCTTCGAGATTTCAGGCAAGGCCGGTTTCTTCCATGGGGTGGCTGATACAGGGAGCCCCGGAGGTCCGCGGACAGGACGGGAAACCGCAGACCGGATGGCTTGACAAGAGGGCCAGTGGGACGGGCCGGAACCTCAATTACATAACCATAGCAGACCAACGATTCGACCTTGAAAAGAAGCTCTTCCCTGAAGGCACAGTTACGTACAGGGTCAAGGCCCCTTCTGCCCCGGGGGTGTACACTATGGCCGCAGCTTTCCTGTATGGGACTGAGAACGCCGTTAATTCCGCTTTTTTTCAGAGGCCTTCAGGGCGCATACTGTTTTCAGGCGAGGTCAGGATAGAGGTCGAATAGGG
>JACPGA010000226.1:0-1729 GCA_016182705.1 Deltaproteobacteria bacterium | reverse complement strand
TCTGGAAATCTATTAGATTATTGGACTTATATCCTCCTTTACGGTAATTAAGTACTGCCTTGGAGCCGGAAAGCTGTTTGCGACAGCTTTCGGCCGGATTGATTTCTGTTTGTGAGTGAGTTGCTGTCGCATGCCGTGCGCTGTTTAAATTCCTGATATGAAAACGAGTAGCCTTTTCACCTGGGTCATGCGTACCGCCTTTTGGCTGGCGTTTGACAACGCGGGTGCGAACCGCTATTCTTGAAAGAAAACGCCTGTTTTTTCGGAGTTTCCGAAGTTCTTTGCCGGATTTTCAATTTTCTTTGTTCCGCCTGTGTTCAGGCCGGGATGTTTGAAGGGAAAATATGTGCCTGCCGCGTACTATTCTGGGAGTAGGCCCCTTGGAAAGGAGGCGGATTAAACCTTTCAGGGGGGTTTGAAAAACCGCTTGCTCTTTGTATCAAAGCTTTACAAAACAAAACACGTATCAAAAAAACAGGAGGATGTAAAAAATGAAAAGGTTTGGATTCGCTGTAATCGTAGCTCTCTTTGGTCTTTCGACTCTCGTGGCCTGCAAGAAGCAGGAAGCCCCGGCTCCGGCTCCGGCCCCGACCGAGCAGCAGGCGGCCCCTGAAGCTTCACCGGCTCCGGCTCCCGAGACCGCAGCTCCCGCGGCTCCTGCTGAGCACAAGTAAAACTTAAGCCCTGGGCAGCAACGGCCCGGAGGCCCAATTCCGGAGGTGTTTCGTGAATAGATTCGGAGTTGGTCTGTTTTTTTCTTTGCTGTTGCTGTCTGTGGTTGCGGTGTCCTGCAGCCAGGAAACTCAAGGCGGGGCCGGGAAGGAGGTAAACTCCGGACAGGCCCCGCTTTTTATTTCTGAGGAAAACGACAGAGCTTTCCTGAAAGACACTGAAGCCAGGGTCAAGGAACTCAGGGAAAAGGTTGGCCGCGTCGAAGACGACCTGCGAAAGTCAGCTGGCAGAGCTTCCGCACGAAAAGAGTTCGACGAGGCGAAAAAGAGGCTCGAATCCATGGAAAAGGCCCTGGAAAAGCTCAGGGCCGAAAGCAGGGAAGCCTCTCGTGAGCTGATCGCCGACCTAAGGCAAAAGGAAGAGGAGCTGGAGATCTTCCTGAACCGCGCCGCGTCAGAAGCCGGCTATTGAATACTATGCCGTTATCCTCAGATGGAGGCGCTTTTGGGCGACAGCGGCAGGATCTACATAGCCACCTCCGGCTGGCATTACGGCCACTGGATAGGCCCGTTCTACCCCGCGGACATCCGCAAAAAACGCCTTTTCGAATACTACCTTACCCGCTTCAATACCGTCGAGATAAACAACTCGTTCTACAGGCTCCCCGAGGAGAAGACTTTTGCCCATTGGAGGGACGCGGCCCCCGAAGGGTTTGTTTTCGCCCTGAAGGGTAGCCGTCTCATAACGCACGTCAAAAGATTGAAAGACCCGCATGACCCACTGAAGACCTTTCTGGACAGGGCCGTTATCCTGGGCCCTAAACTCGGCCCAATACTCTTTCAGCTGCCTCCCCGGTGGAACAGGAACATGGAAAGGCTCGAGGGCTTTCTGAAGGCCCTCCCAACTGTCCACAGGTTCGCCTTCGAGTTCCGTGACCCTGACTGGTTTCACCCGGACGTATACGCTCTTCTGAAGGAATACAACGCCTCGTTCTGCATATATGATTTCGACTTCCTCCTTTCGCCAAGGGAAGTCACTGCTGACTTCATCTATATAA
>JACPGA010000231.1 GCA_016182705.1 Deltaproteobacteria bacterium | reverse complement strand
GCCTTTCGGCGTGAAGACGAAGACTTCCTCGGGGAACAGGCCCACCTTGAGGGAGTCCATGAACTCGTCAGAGTCTTTCAGGTCTTTCTGGAATTCGAGGAGCTGGCGGAGCCACGCAAAGCTCTTCTCGTCCTTGCTGTCTACAGGCTTGCCTTCCTTGTACTTCCAGTGGGCGGCTATGCCGTACTCCGCCACCTTGTGCATCTCTTCGGTCCTTATCTGTATCTCCATCCTCATGCCGTGAGGGCCTACCACCGTCGTATGGAGCGACTGGTACATGTTCAGCTTGGGTATGGCGATGAAGTCCTTGAACCTGCCCGGCACCGGCTTCCAGGTGGAGTGGATTATACCCAGGACCCCATAGCAGTCATTGAGGTTCTTGACGATGACCCTGAAGGCAAGGATGTCGTATATCCTCTCGATGTCCACTTCCTGGTCGCGCATCTTCTTGTAGATGCTGTACAGGTGCTTAGGCCGCCCGGTTACCTCCCCTTCGACCCCGTGCTCCTTGAGCTTCTCATCTATCTCGGCCTTGACTGTCTCAATGAAATTCTCTTTAATATTCAGGGCTTTAGAGAGTTTCTCTGTTATCCCGGCGTACTTTTCCGGCTCGAGGTACATGAAAGCGAGGTCTTCGAGCTCGGTCTTTATCCACCCAATACCGAGCCTGTTGGCAAGGGGGGCGTATATGTCCATCGTCTCCTGGGCGATCTTCTTCTGCTTTACCGGGTCAAGCGAGCTCAGGGTGCGCATGTTATGGAGCCTGTCCGCGAGCTTTATCAGTATGACCCTTATGTCCCGGCCCAGCGCGAGGATCATCTTGCGGAAGTTCTCGGCCTCGTGGTCGGCCTTTTTCTCGAAGGTCATTTTCGAGAGTTTCGTGAGCCCGTCTACCAGGGAGGCTATCTCGTCGCCGAAAAGCTCGGCGATCTTTTCGATTGTCGTGTGTGTGTCCTCGACAGTGTCGTGAAGCAGCCCTGTGGCAACGCTCTGGACGTCCATTTTGAGGCCCGCAAGGATGTTGGCGACCTCCAGCGGATGGGTAAGGTACGGCTCCCCTGACTGCCTTATCTGCCCCTGGTGGACCACCCCGGAGAAGACATAGGCCTTCCTTACGACCTCAAGGTCTGCCTTCGGGCTGTAAGCAGCCACTTTTTCAAGGATTTCTTCAAGCCTTACCATATCCATCCAATTTAACGCAAACCCCTTGCTTTTTCAATAGACAACGGGGCTGGTTTGGCCCCCTCTGGCGGATTTCAGCGGGAGCCGGGCTTCTACCTTGCTTTGTGCAGGCCTTTTCTGTTAAAATTTTCACCATGCGCATCATCAAGATAATCCTCGCCGCGCTCGTCATCATGGCTGCGGCCGGGTTCGGCACCTACTTCTATTTTACCCGCGGCCTGCCCTCGCTCGAGACCCTGCATGACTACCACCCTAACCTGGTGACAAAGGTCTATTCCCACGATGGCAGGATAATAGGCGAATTTTACATCGAGCGCAGGATAGTCGTGCCTTTCGAGCGCGTGCCCAGGCATCTTGTGCAGGCCTTTGTGGCGGCCGAAGACGAGGGCATAAGCTACACGAGCATAGTGCGCGCCATGCTCAAGAACGTGACCGCCGGAAGGGTCGTTCAGGGCGGGTCTACCATCACCCAGCAGGTCGCCAAGAGCTTTTTCCTGACCTCTGAAAGAAAGATCTCAAGGAAGATACGAGAGGCCATAATGGCCTACAGGATAGAAAAGAACCTCAAGAAAGAAGAAATACTCCACCTTTATCTCAACCAGATTTACTTCGGCAACGGCGCCTACGGCATACAGACCGCCGCCGAGACATATTATGGCAAGAATGTATCCGAGCTGACCGTGGCCGAGGCGGCCCTTCTGGCCGGACTTCCCAAGGCGCCCAGCAAGTACTCGCCACACGAAAATCTCGACCTTGCCAGACAGCGGCAGCAATACGTGCTCGAACGCATGGCCGAAGAGGGTTTCATAACCGCAGACCAGGCCAGCCGCGAGTTTGCCAGGCCATTGAAGCTCATGCCAAAGAGGATAGAAAGCCTCTGGGTCGGCCCCTACTTCACCGAAGAAGTCAGGAAATACCTTGAGCTCAAGTACGGCGAAGAGCTCCTTTACAAGGGCGGGCTCGAAGTCTATACGACCCTCGATGTCGAGATGCAGAAGGCCGCTAACAGGGGCGTTGACGAAGGGCTTCGCGAGTACGACAAGAGGCGCGGCTACAGGGGGCCGGTAAAGGTATTGAAAGACGGGGAAGAAGCCGCCCAGTTCGCCCGGGACGCGGACAAGAAGCTCCTTAACGACAAGCCTTCAGCCGGGAAGATCTATCTCGGCGTTGTGACCGGTTTCAACAGGAAGAACAATACGCTCGGAATCGATATCGGTTCGAGGCACGGGGTCATAGCGAAGGCCGATATGGAATGGGCAAGGCTCTACAACCCCACTACCCAGCCTGACGGCGGCAAATACGAAGAGCTCTACAAGCTCTTCAAGCCGGGCGACGTCGTGCAGGTCATTGTAAAGGAGACGCCTTCAAGCAACGAAGCGACAGTGGCCCTCAAGCTCGAACAGGAGCCGCTCGCGCAGGCCTCTCTCCTTGCGATGGAGCCTGAGACAGGCGCGATAAAGGCGATGGTCGGCGGGTTCGACTTCTCCAAGAGCCAGTTCAACAGGGCTGTGCAGGCAGTAAGGCAGCCGGGCTCTTCGTTCAAGCCCGTCATCTATACGGCCGCGATAGACACCAGCTTCACTCCGGCGTCGATTGTAATGGACTCCCCTCTTGTCTTTGAGCAGGCCCAGCAGGAGGTCGCATGGAGACCGAGAAACTATGACGAGCAGTTCTTCGGCCCAACGACCATCAGGGAGGCCATCGCGAGGTCAAGGAACATCATCACCATAAAAGTTTTAAAAGAGGTCGGCATCGACCAGGCCATACAATACGCCAGGCTGATGGGAATAAACGCGCCTCTGGCGAGGGACCTGTCCCTTGCCCTGGGCTCCTCCGCTGTAACGCTCCAGGAGATGACGGTCGCCTACTCTACGCTGGCGAACATGGGCAACAAGCCGGAGCCTCTTTTCATAACAAAGATTCAGGACAGGACCGGGGCGATCCTCGAAGAAAACTCGCCCTTTACAACGCAGGTTTTAAGCCCCCAGACTTCTTACATAATGACGAGCCTTCTCCAGAGCGTCGTCGAGTCCGGCACAGGCATGAGGGCAAGGGCGCTGGGGCGTCCAGCGGCCGGGAAGACCGGCACCACGAACAACTTGAATGACGCATGGTTCCTGGGGTATGTGCCCGGGCTTGCGGCTGGCTCGTGGGTGGGTTATGATGATGAAAAGCCACTCGGACGCGCTGAGACGGGTTCGGAAGCGGCCCTCCCCATCTGGCTCAAGTTCATGAAAGGCGCGACTGCCAATATGCCCGCCCGCAGCTTCCCCATTCCAGACGGGCTGGAGTTCGCAAAGATAGATACGGAAAACGGGCTCCTCGCGGGCCCAGCTACGCAAGACGCTGTATTCGAGGTATTCAAAACAGGCACCGCCCCTACAGAGATTTCTTCACAGAAGGCCCGGAGCCATTCTTCCGACTTTTTCATGATAGACACCGACGACAAGCCGGTGAAGAAAAAGCCCCAGAGCCTTGACTTCATTGATTGAGGATACCATGCAGCCCCTTGTAGACGCATATGAACGCAAGATAGACTACCTGCGCATCTCTGTCACCGACAGGTGCAACCTCCGGTGCGTGTACTGCATGCCGCCAGAAGGCATCGACCTTGCCGAGTCAAAGAACATTTTGAGGTACGAAGAGATAATGCGCCTTGTGCGCATCAGTGCGGCACGCGGCATATCCAAGATAAGGGTCACGGGCGGCGAGCCGCTCGTCAGGAAAGGCATTATCGAGTTCCTTCATGATGTCGCGTCCGTCCCCGGCATAAAAGACCTGAGCCTCACGACAAACGGGGTGCTGCTCAAGGGCTACGCCCAGCAGCTTAAAGACGCCGGATTGAAGCGCGTGAATGTGAGCCTCGATTCCTTGAAGCGCGACAGGTTTGAAAAGATGACCAGAGGCGACAACCTCAAAGATGTGCTCGAAGGTCTGGAAGAGGCACAGAAGGTCGGCCTTACTCCTGTGAAGCTCAACATGGTGGTCATTAAGGGCTTCAACGACGATGAGATAGTGGACTTCGCCCTGATGTCGAAGACCCAGCCCTATCATGTGCGCTATATCGAATATATGCCCTTCAACACGCAGGAAGGCTGGCAGCGGGATAAGTGCATAACAGCAAAAGAGATAAAAGAGATAATAGAGAAAGCGGTC
>JACPGA010000218.1 GCA_016182705.1 Deltaproteobacteria bacterium | reverse complement strand
TCCATCGACAGCTTTTCAATGGGCTTTCCGGTAAACTCCATGGACCTGTAGAGCGCGCCGTCAACCCCGACGTCGCCTATGACATGGAGGATGAGGTCCTTGCCGCTCACCCATTTGTTGAGCTTGCCCTTGAACACGAACTTCATCGATTCCGGCACTTTAAACCAGAGCTCGCCGGTAATCATTACGGCGGCGAGGTCGGTCGAGCCGACGCCGGTCGAAAAGGCCCCGAGCGCGCCGTAGGTGCAGGTATGGGAGTCAGCGCCGATGACCAGATCGCCCGGCACGACTATGCCCTTCTCCGGAAGGAGGGCGTGCTCAACGCCGACTTCTCCGCCATCAAAGAAATGGGTGAGCTTCTGCTCCCTGGCGAACTCGCGCAGTATCTTGACCTGCTCGGCTGACTTGATGTCCTTGTTGGGCGTGAAGTGGTCAGGGACGAGGACGACCTTGCTCTTGTTAAATACCTTTTTTGCCCCTGCCTTCCTGAACTCGCTTATCGCTATGGGTGCTGTAATGTCATTTCCGAGCGCTATGTCTATTTTCGCGTTGATGAGCTCGCCGGGCGTCACTGCCTTTACGCCGGCGTGCTTTGCAAGGATCTTTTCAGTAATCGTCATCGGCTTCATGCGTCTTTGCTGTCCCCCTCAACTGTCAGATATGTTTTGATGCCTGCCTGAGCAGGCCGTTTTAATCAGAGAGTCAGGCTCTCGCGCCTGTCCTTTTTCCTGTACTCGAGCCTGTTCAGCGCGTTTATGTACGCCTTCGCGCTCGCCACAATTATGTCCGTATGCGCGCCCTGGCCCAGGACTATAGTGTCGCCCTCCTGGAGCCTCACGGTGACCTCTCCCTGCGCGTCGGTGCCGCCTGTTATGGCGTTTACCGAGTACTTCAAGAGGCGGCTCTTGGTGCCAGTTATCTTCGCGATGACGTTATAGGCGGCGTCCACAGGGCCGTCGCCTGTGCCTTTATCCTTCACTGCCTTGCCGCCCAATTCCATCTCGACCTCGGCTGAAGGGGCTGTGTCAGTGCCGCTCGTTATATTGAGCTTCAAAAGCCTGTACTTGTCAGGCAACTCGAGCCTCAATACTTCGTCCTGGACTATCGCTTCTATATCCTCGTCAAAGACTTCCTTTTTCTTGTCGGCGAGTATCTTGAACCGCTCGAACGCCTTGTCCAGGTTCTCCCCGGCAAGCTCATACCCAAGCTCTGAAAGCCTTGTCTTGAAGGCGTGGCGTCCAGAGTGCTTCCCGAGGACGAGCGTGGAGCGGGAGATGCCGACAGACTCCGGCTTCATTATCTCGTAGGTGGACTTGTCCTTCAAAAGGCCGTCCTGGTGTATGCCGGACTCGTCCGCGAAGGCGTTGTCGCCGACAATGGCTTTGTTAGGCTGGACCATTATGCCGGTTATCCCGCTGACGAGGCGGCTGGCCGGATATATCTGCTCGGTGCCTATCGAAGTCTCAAGACCAAGGATGTCTTTCCTGGTCTTCAATATCATGACGATTTCCTCGAGAGCAGCGTTCCCTGCCCTTTCGCCTATGCCGTTTATGGTGCACTCGACCTGCCTGGCGCCGTTCACGACAGCCGCGAGAGAATTGGCCACAGCCAACCCGAGGTCGTTATGGCAGTGGACCGATATGATGGCCTTGTCGATGTTCTTTACGTTATCTTTGATGCCCTTTATGAGCGCGCCGAACTGGTCAGGGAGCGCGTACCCGACGGTATCAGGAATGTTGACGGTCGTGGCCCCTGCCGCTATCACGGCCTCTATCATCTCATACAGGAAAACCGGTTCGGTGCGGGAAGCGTCCATGGCCGAAAACTCTACGTCCTCGACATAACCCCTTGCCCTTTTGACCATCTCGATGGCGCGCTCGAGCGCCTCGGCGCGGGTAAGCTTGAACTGGTGCTTCAAATGTATCTCGGAGGTGGAGATGAAGGTGTGTATCCTTGTTCTATGCGCGCCCTTCAATGCCCCGGCCGCCGCGTCTATGTCTTCGGCCTTGCAGCGCGCGAGGCTGCATATGACCGGCCCTTCGACCTCGAGGGCTATCCTTCTTACCGAATCGTAATCGCCGGGCGAGCTGTAGGCAAATCCCGCCTCTATGACATCGACGCCCATCTTCGCCAGCTGCTTTGCTACAGCTATTTTTTCTTCGACGTTCATCGAGGCTCCGGGCGACTGCTCGCCGTCCCTCAAAGTCGTGTCGAATATCCGTACCCTGTTGTCCATCGTATCCCTACCTGTTGGCCCCGGCCTCTTTGGGTTTATCCTTCGAAGCGGCCTTTAGAGTTATTTTCTTTCTCCTGTCCACGAGGGTGGTTATGGGCCCCGAGGCCGCATAACCGAATGTAAGTATGAACAGCATGAGCGGCGGGTTCGCCGCCACTACGATAAGAAGGAAAATAAGCCCTACGAGGAACCTGAAAGGCATCCTCTGGGACAGGTTAAACTCCTTGAAGCTGTAGTAATGAACGCTGCTTATCATGAGGAACGCCAGCGCGTAGACCATCACCAGCACGGTGATGTGCTTTACCATCTCGTCTCCCCTGCCGAGGTAAAAGAACATCAGCACGGTCGAGGCGACGAGAGCGGCGGCGGCCGGTATCGGCAGGCCGTTGAACCTCTTGCTTTCTATTGTCGTAACCTGGACGTTGAACCTGGCGAGCCGCAAGGCCCCGCAGACCACGTACAAGAAGGCCGCGAGCCAGCCGTACCTGCCAAAAGGGCGCAGGGCCCACGTGAAAATGAGGACGCCCGGCGCAAGGCCGAACGCTATCACGTCGGCCAATGAATCGTATTCGACACCGAACTTGCTCGAAGAGCCGGTGAGCCTTGCCACCCTGCCGTCGAGGCCGTCCAGTATGCCTGAGATTATTATGGCTATTGCGGCGTGTTCGAAATTACCGTCGAGCGAAGCTATTATGGCGTAGAAGCCGCCGAAAAGGCTCGCAGAAGTGATGAGGTTCGGGAGGAGGTACACGCCCTTCCTGAACTTCTTTTTGTTCTTGTTCTCGTCCAGCTGTATTTCGTTGTCAAGCATTCCAGTACCCCAGAATTGAAGAGCCCGCCCTTACTTTTTCACCGACTTTGACCGCAGGCTTGCACCCGGCGGGAAGATATACATCAACCCTCGACCCGAACCTTATAAGCCCGAACCGCTGCCCTTTTTCATACTTCATGCCAGGCGTCGCGTAACAGACTAGCCTTCTGGCTATGAGCCCGGCTATCTGGTTGAAGGCGAACTTCCTGCCATTTTTGTCCACCATGATGACCGCGTTCTGCTCGTTGTGCATCGAGGCCTTGTCCAAGGAGGCGTTGAAGAACTTGCCCGGGTTGTAGATAACATCGACTACCTTGCCCGAATCTACGACCCTGTTCACATGGACATTGAAGACGTTCATGAATATGCAAATGCGCAAGACGTCGGTCTTGAGGAACTTTTCATCCTTTATGAGCTCGACTTTTATTACCCTGCCGTCGGCCGGGCTCGTAATGGAACCGGCGTCAACCGGTATCTGCCTTTCAGGGTCCCTGAAAAAGGCAACGACAAAAATGCCAAGCGGCACGAACAGGAATTCAAGCCATTCGAGCCCCACGAGCCATACGATGATTATACAAAATAAAGCTATAAGTATAAAGGGATAACCTTCCCTGGCTATCGGAATCCTCAATTAAAACCCTCCCCTTTGCTGCCCGCCATAATTACAATACCCTCCCGTGTTCAGGGAGGGTATCGGGTAACACGCTAAAGCCCTTGCGGTACGGGCCTCAGTTCTTCTCCTTGTCCACTATCTTGGTCTTCTTGAGCCAGGGCATCATCTCGCGGAGCTTTGCCCCGACTTTCTCTATCTCGTGCTCCTGGCCCATTCTCGTGAGGGCCGTGAAAACAGGCTTGTTGGCCTTGTTCTCGAGCATCCATTCCTTGGCGAATTCGCCTGTCTGTATCTCGCGGAGGATCTTCTTCATCTCCTTCTTGGTCTCGTCGGTCACGACCCTGGGGCCGCGCGTCAAATCTCCCCACTGGGCCGTGTTGCTGATGGAGTAGCGCATGTTGGAGATGCCGCCTTCGTATATGAGGTCGACTATGAGCTTCAGTTCATGGAGGCACTCGAAGTAGGCCATCTCAGGCGGGTAGCCCGCCTCGACCAGCGTTTCGAACCCGGCCTGTATGAGGGCGGACGCACCTCCGCAAAGCACAGCCTGCTCGCCGAAAAGGTCGGTCTCTGTCTCGTCCTTGAAGTTCGTCTCTATGATTCCGGCCCTGCCGCCGCCGATGGCGCTCGCGTAAGCGAGGGCAACGTCAAGGGTGTCTCCGGTGGCGTCCTGATGGATGGCGACCAGCGTCGGCACGCCCGCGCCCCTCGTATACTCGTGGCGCACCAGGTGGCCGGGGCCTTTGGGAGCGGCCATGAATATGTTTATGGATTTGTCAGGCACAATCTGCCCGAAATGTATGTTGAAGCCGTGCGCGAACGCCAGGTATGCGCCCTTCTTGAGGTTGGGGGCCACTTCCTCCCTGTACAGGTCGCCCTGCAGTTCGTCAGGCACGAGTATCATGACGACATCCGCGATCTTTACGGCTTCGGCAACCGTCAGCACCTTTATGCCCGCGGCCTCAGCCTTTTTCCATGAGACGCCGTCCTTCTTGAGGCCGACGCAGACGTCTACGCCGCTTTCCTTCATATTGAGCGTGTGCGCATGGCCCTGGCTGCCGAAGCCGATGACAGCCACTTTCTTTGACCGTATTTTTTCGAGGTTCGCGTCTTTGTCGTAGTAGACCTTCATTTAAACAGATTCCTCCTGAATTTAATCGATTTGATCAGTATTCGCGTTTAGGCAACCCTTTGTTTTCTGTCTTCGAAGCGCAGCTACTGGTCACTTCTGTTTGGGGCTGCGGGCCATGGCTATGCGCCCGGTTCTTACAATTTCCTTTATTCCGAACGGGCGGAGAAGCTCGGTGAGAG
>JACPGA010000223.1 GCA_016182705.1 Deltaproteobacteria bacterium | reverse complement strand
GAAGGCCTGCCATAGGATAGGCTCTGACGGACTTGAGCTTCATACCGGAGCTTATGCCGAGACGAAAGGGACGGCGCGCGAATCAGAACTGAAGAGGATATACGACTCAGCTGTGCTGTCAAAAAGGCTCGGCATGAAGACTCACGCGGGACACGGCCTTGATTACAACAACATACTTCCTGTCGCGGCCATAAGGGAGATAGACGAGTTCGCCATAGGCTACAGCATCATAGCCCGCGCGGTCTATACAGGCATAGATGAAGCCGTCCGGGAGATGACGATTTTTATACATACCCCGTAACAGGGCGGAATGAGCCTAAGGGAGGAAGGGCGAACCTCGCCGAGGCTGCGGGAGCGAAGCGACCTCAGGGGCGAGGAGCGCGGATGGGAGAGGCGGAAAGCGAGTGGAGCCCTGTTACAAAGAGCGGCGACAGCCGTGTTACATGGCTTTTTGGGCAAGGGATACGGCGCAAAAGGCCTTTTTAACAAAAAGCCCTTTAAATTAGTGGGCGCAGCCCACTTATAGCTCAAACTTTTACTATATGATCCACGGCATAGGCATAGATACAGTCGAAATATCAAAATTCAAGCGGGCTATGGACAGGTGGGGAGACAAACTCAACAACCGTCTTTTCACGCCAGCCGAGCTTGCCTATTGCCTCGGCCAGAGGAGCCCCGAACGCCACCTTTCAGCCCGTTTCGCGGCCAAGGTGAGCTTTTTCAAGGCGCTTGGAAGGCCCGTGCGCTATCGCGACGTTGAAGTGATAAAGGACGCAACCGGTGCGCCGGCTCTCGTATCTAACTCTATTGAAAAAGGCATGAGCGTGAGTGTTTCCATATCCCATGACGGCGACTTGAGCATAGCCCAGACAGTAATCGAGAGGGCAAATTGAAGATAGCCGACGCCAGCACGATCCGTGACATCGACAGGGTAGCAGTAGAGAGGTACGGCATTACCGGCCTTCAGCTCATGGAGAACGCGGGCCGTGGTGTTGCCGTGGTTGCCTTAAAGGAACTTGGGGACGCGGTACGCGGGTCAAAGGCGGCCATCTTCGCGGGCAAGGGCAATAACGGCGGTGACGGATATGTAGCGGCGCGCCACCTCCATAATGCCGGGATAGCGGTCACGGTCTACACCCTTTGCAGGCTCGATGAGCTCAAGGGGGATGCCGCAGCGAACGCCGCTTCGTGGCGTAAGATGGGCGGCAGGGTAGAAGAGCTCCTTTCCATCGAAGCC
Organism: Deltaproteobacteria bacterium; assembly: GCA_016182705.1. Classification (GTDB taxonomy): domain Bacteria; phylum Desulfobacterota; class GWC2-55-46; order GWC2-55-46; family GWC2-55-46; genus GWA2-54-12. The sequence goes on along the minus strand of JACPGA010000223.1, from coordinate 2,974 downwards.
GTAAAAGCGGCGGCTGAGTCCATTGAAAAATCAGATATCGTCATCGACGCCATCTTCGGCACCGGACTGTCTGAAGAAGTCACCGGGGCCTACGGCGAAGCCATAAAGCTCATAAACAGCGCGAAAAAAATCATCTCAATAGATATCCCCTCAGGCATACACGCCACGACCGGCGCTGTGCTCGGCGAGGCGGTAAGGGCGCACGTGACGGCCACGATGGCCATGCCTAAGCTCGGCCTCCTCCTTTTTCCGGGAAGGGCGCACGCGGGCAGGGTCGAGGTCGTCGACATAGGCGTACCCGGAGAAGTACTCGACGAACCTTCCATCAAATGGAACCTTCTTGGCCCATCGGACATATCAAGGATATTGAAGCCGAGAAAGTCCGAGTCTCATAAGTCTTCCCACGGACATCTGCTCATCCTTGCGGGCTCTCCTGGACTGACAGGCGCGGCGTACATGTCCGGGGCAGCCGCTCTGCGCGCGGGGGCGGGACTTGTGACCGTCGGAGTGCCGGAGAGCCTTCACGACATAATGGAAGTAAAGACTACCGAGGTAATGACAGCCGGCCTTCCTGAGACGCCCGGCAGAAGGCTCGGGACAGCCTCTTACGAGGAGATAAGGCGGATTACCGCCAACAAGTCCGCGCTCGTCATCGGGCCGGGGGCAGGCACTTCTGAAGAGCTGATGAAACTCATCGAGCTCATCCTTCAGGATATCCATATCCCGGTAGTAATAGACGCCGACGGACTCAATTCGTTCGCTCCGATGATAGCGTCGCTAAAGGGCTTGAAGGCCGAAGTGGTCCTGACGCCGCACCCAGGCGAGATGTCAAGGCTCCTTAATATGAAAATACAAGCCATACAGGCTGACAGAGTTGGGGCGGCCGAAAAGCTCGTGGAACTCACAGGCGCGACTGTCGTTTTGAAGGGCGCGTATACCGTGATAGCGTGCCCGAACGGGCAGGTTTATTTGAACCCCACAGGCAACCCCGGCCTTGCCACGGCCGGGACAGGCGACATACTCGCGGGCATGCTCGGGGCTTTTCTGGCGCAGGGCTACAATGCTTTCGATGCTTCGGCAGCGGCCGTTTATATCCACGGACTTGCCGGTGACGAGGCGAAAAAGAAAAGCGGCGAGCTTGGCATGATAGCGACCGACCTCCTCGGGTACATCCCTTCTCTTGTCAATTCCTTCGTCGGGACTGTTTGATGCAGGAGGCAGCCCGCTACAAAACAGCTTCCCCTGAAGAGACGGAACGCCTTGGAGAGGAGCTTGCCTTATCCCTCAAGGAAGGCGACCTTGTCGCCCTCACGGGCGAGCTCGGCGGCGGCAAGACCCGCTTTGTAAGGGGCATCGCCAAAGGGCTCGGCTCAAGGGGTTTTGTCAAGAGCCCGAGCTTTACGATCATAAACATCTATGAAGGCGGCCGCCTGCCGCTTTACCACATAGACCTGTACAGGATAGGCATGGCCGGAGAGCTCCACAGCGCGGGCCTCGAAGAGTACATATACGGCAAAGGCGTTGCCGCCATAGAGTGGGCGGACAAGGCCCCGGAGATATTGGACGAGTGCAGGATAACCGTCAGTTTTTCCTACGCCGGGGAGTTTGAGAGAGAAATTGAAATACGGTTTAAAGGTGCTGGAAAAGTTTAGAAGTGCTGTGATATAAGAAAAGATACTGAATTGCTATTAAGGTCCCAGGGGGAATAGATGAGAGAGTTCGATGTTATAGTCATCGGGGCAGGCCCCGGCGGGTATGTCGCTGCCATAAGGGCCGCCCAGCTCGGCGCGAAAACGGCGCTCATCGAGAGAAATAAGATCGGCGGCACCTGCCTTAACTGGGGCTGCATACCTACGAAGGCGCTCTACTATTCGGCAAAAGCCCTTGAGGCGGCCAAACACGCCGCCGAGTTCGGCGTCAATGTGGGAGAAGTGAGCTTTGACCTCTCAAAGGCCGTGGAAAGAAAAGACGGGGTCGTAAAAAAGCTCGTCGGCGGCATAGAGCAGCTCTTGAAGGGAAACAAGGTCGAGGTCATAAGGGGCGACGGTTACGTGGAAGCGGCCGGTAAGGTCAGGGTCACGAAGGCCGACGGTGTGGAAGAGTTCTCCTGCAAATCGATTATAATCGCGACAGGTTCGGAGCCCGCGTTGATACCGGCTTTCAACATAGACAGAAAAAATGTGGGCGGAGTCATGGGCTGCGAGTTTGCCTCAATGTTCTCATCGTTCGGCAGCAAGGTCATGATAGTCGAGCTCCTTCCGACCATCCTTTCCACTGAAGACAAGATGGTCTCAAGAGTCATCGCGAAAAGGTATAAGGAAACAGGCGTGCAGGTATTGACTGAAGTCCAGGTTGAGTCGGTCAAAGCTGAAGAGGGAAGGGTCAAGACCACCTTGAAAGACGGGCGCGAGTTCATAACCGAGAAGGTCATGGTCGCCATAGGGCGTTCGTTCAATTCCGCGGGTATCGGGCTCGACAAGCTTGGGGTAGCCGTCGAGAAGGGTAGGATTTCCGTTGATGACCACATGGAGACTAGCGTAAAAGGCATCTACGCCATAGGAGACGTCACGGGCAAGATGCTGCTCGCGCACGTGGCCTCGGTTCAGGGTATAGTTGCCGCGAACAACGCCATGGGCAAGGACGCGAAGATGGACTATTCGGTGATACCGGCTGGCATCTTCACTGACCCTGAGATTGCGAGCGTGGGCCTTCGCGAAAAAGAGGCCGAGGAAAAGGGCATCGAGGTCGCTGTCGGCAGGTTCCCGTATGCCGCGAGCGGCAAGGCCATGGGCATGGGCGAGACCGAAGGCTTCGTGCAGATAGTCTCTGACCCGGCAACCGACAAGGTGCTGGGCTGCTCGATAGTCGGCGCGCACGCGACCGACCTTATCGGAGAGGTCGCCCTTGCCATGAAGACCGGGGCGACAATAAAGGACATAGCAGAAACTATACACGCGCATCCGACGCTGCCGGA
>JACPGA010000222.1 GCA_016182705.1 Deltaproteobacteria bacterium | reverse complement strand
AGCTCCCGCACATCGTGCTCTCGTGAGCCCCTGAGAGCGGATAACCGGTTTTTTTCGTGTGGTCGTACCTCTTCGGCACCCAGTCAAACTGGTTATGGCAGCTTGAGCACTCTTCCTTGAACTTGCCCTTGTGCACGTCCTTGTGGCAGTCCACGCATTTGAGCTGGCCGGTCCTGTACTGCTTCGGCTTCTTGCTCTCCTGGTGGCATTTTTCGCACTTCACGTCTTTGTGCTTGCCCATGAGCGGAAACTTGGCCTGAGTGCTGTGGTTGAGCGTGTACTTCTTCCAGTCGGACGTGTTATGGCACTTCTCGCACAGGTTGCCGAGCTCTTTCTTGTGCACGTCCTCTTTCTCATGGCAACTCAGGCACGAATCAGGCAAGGGGCGCCATTTGCCGTTGATATGGCATTTGTCGCAAGCGGTCTTCAGGTGCTTGCCGTCGAGCTTATATCCCTTGTACTGCGGCGAGTTGTGGTCAAAGGAGGTCTTCTTCCAGTCCTTCGTGTCATGGCACGACTCGCAAGTCCTGCCCTTGAACTGGTCCTTGTGCTCGTCCTTATGGCAGTCGAGGCAGGCCTTGTATTTTATCGGCTTGTACACGCCCTTGACGTGGCACTTGTCGCAAGGTGTCTTCAGGTGCTTGCCGTCGAGTTTGTAGCCGCTGTATTTTGGCCCGTTGTGGTCGAAGGTCTCCTCTTTCCAGTCTTTTACAGTGTGGCACGAGTCGCACTTCGTGCCCTTGAACTGGTCCTTGTGCTCGTCCTTGTGGCAGTCTTCGCATAGCTTGTGCTTTATAGGCTTGTATACGCCCTTCTGGTGGCACTCTTCGCACTTGACCTTCTGGTGCTTGCCTTCGAGCTTGTAGCCCTTATACGAAGGAGAGTTGTGATCGAACGCGTCCTTGCCCCAGCCGCCGGTCACATGGCAGGCGTCGCACTTCTTGCCCTCGAACTGCTTCTTGTGCGGGTTGGGGTGGCAGCCCGGCCCGTCGCAGGTGGCCGACTTTATGGGCTTGTACGCGCCCTTGACGTGGCACTTGGCGCAAGGGGTCGTAAGATGCTTACCGTCGAGCGCGTAGCCCTTGTACTCGGGCGGGACGTGCTTGAACTTGTCGGCCTTCCAGTCCTTTATCGTGTGGCAGGAATCGCAAAGCTGTCCCTTGAACTGGGCCTTGTGCGCATCCTTGTGGCAGTCGTCGCACTTCTTGAACGCGATGGGCTTCCACTTGGCCTGAGCGTGGCACTTGGCGCACTTTAAATCTTTGTGCTTCAAGGTGAGCGGATAGGCCGAGTTCCTGTCGTGGTCGAACTTCGTTATATCCTTCCAGCCCTTGATGTTGTGGCACTTCGAGCAGTCCTGGTCGAGCTGCTTTTTGTGTTCGTCCTTATGGCAGCCCACGCAGGTCTTGGGCGCGGACATGTAATCGCCCTTTTTCTTATGGCACTTGGCGCACTCGACCTTTGCGTGCTTGTCGACCAGCTTGTACTCTGTCTTGTCGTGGTCGAACTTCTTATCATTGAGGGTTATCATCTTGAACCCTCTGCCCTTGTGGTCGCTGTGGCACTTGGCGCACGGGTCCTTGTAATTGGCGTGCAGGCCCCTTCCGGCCTTTATGCGGCTGTCCAGCTTGTCATGGCAGTCAAGGCAGTACCTGTCCGGCACGCCGCCGCCCAGCCTGTGGCATTTGGTGCAGTTCAGAATACCGTCATACTTCGCGTGCTCGGCCGCGAGCGGCCCCGGGCTTATGAGGGTATGGAGGCCTTCCTTGCTCTCGGCCGCGCCGGATATAGACGGCGCAAACGCCATGAAAAGGATAAACAGGAAAATGAGCTTGAGAAAGCTTGAAAGGCAGATGCGCGCTGAGAGCGCGGTGTCAGTCCTGGACACGGATAAAGGCTCCATAGTTTTAATCAGTACCCCGCGGTGAACACGAAATAGACGATGATGTGGATGAACATTATCGAGAACATGACAATGGCAAGCGGGATGTGGATAACATGCCAGTACTTCAATATCCTGTGAGTCGTGGACAAAAGGTTCTTTTTCCTGATGAGAGCGGCCTTTCTCTTTATGAGCGAGACGGTATGACCGGCGGTACGGGCATCCAGGCAGAATTCGTTTACGAGCACCTTTTTGAGCCTCCAGGTCTTGAGCCTGTTCCTGAGGTCGGTAATCATCATGTGAAAGAGCGTCGAAAAGGCGTTCCTGTCATCCGCGTCGACTTCGCTTACGTCTTCGAAAAGGCCGCGTATGGCCTGCTGGTCAGCGCCCTTTTTACCGAGCTGTCTTTCGAGCTGCCTGTCCATCGAGTCGGCCGAGAGCTCTATTTCCTTCATGCTGAGCTCAGCGCCGGTTATCCCCCTGGGTATCTGGATGTAGATGTATCTGCCGAGCACCCCGAAAAGTACGGTCGCCACCATCGCCCAGTAGCTCGTGCCGATGAGGCCGCCGAACTTGAATGTCGTGTGGAAAGTGATGAGTATCGGCCCGATTATGCCCATGAGCATGTGGAAGTTGAGCCAGACGCGCATGGAACCGAAAGAAGACGTGTAACCCATCCTCTTTTTAATCGTATACAGCATCATGACGAGCATCATGCCTGAGCCGGTCCAGCCCATGAGCCTCCATATACCCTTGCCCGGCTCATAGACAACGGGGTAAGACTTCATTATCCCGAATGAATGAAGTATGCCAAGAGCGCTTGCCCCCGGCGCGAACTTCTGCGCCAGGCTTTCATAAGCGCACGCAAGAGTCACTATGATGGCCGTGTAAATAAGCCAGCCCTCGAACTTCATGCGCTCAACAGGTTTTACGGCCAGGACCTCTTCATGTTGTTCTCTGGCGGCTATTACCCCTGTCTCAGACATTTGACCCCTCCCATTGGAAAAGCGTTAAACAGCTATATTTATAAGATATATCCGGACCAAATAAAGTGATTTAGATTACCAAACGCGACATCATCCAAAACGGCGCCGTACTCCCGCATCTGGAAAAAGTCCGCGAAAATGAACAAACATAACTGAAAAAGCATTAACACTGGATTAAAACGGCTTTATTCTGGAAGGGCTCTTTTGAAAAAAAGAAAAGCAAAGGCCGCGGCTTTTGTGACCTGTTCGAGAGGCAAGAGGCAAATTCCACTAAAAAACGGACACTTGGAACCAACCGCCTCTTGAGTGATATTCCGGGGCGCTGTATGCAAGGCACACTGGAAAAACCAGTGATGCCTTGTTCCATCAGGGGCATGCCCGGATGGCAACGAGTTCAAATTACAAAAACCGCCGGTCAGTTTAGCCTGATTTTTTCAGGCTGCCCTCGAAAAATCCACAACAGCCCGTGGGCCACATAAGTTTTCCGGGCCAGATTCCAGAAAAACAACTTCCACGCCAGCAAACCACAATTCAAGCGTCTGATTTTAAATGATTCCAGGTCAAAAATCTGTGATTGCGGTCACAATCGCCTTGAAAAAAGCTTTTTTCAAAAAGAAAAACCCTTCAAGGCTGAATTTGACAACCCGCCCCCTTATGTTTAAATCGAAATAGGCAAAAAAAAACCCTGACATGGAGGAGTTATGGATTATCAGAGATTCCTGGATACTGTAAAAAGGTTGCAGTTCATAAGGACTGAGGAGGATGCGGACGCCGCGATAAAGACCGTTCTTGGCATACTTGCCAGCTCCATTAACCAGGAACAGGCCAAAAAGTTCGTCTCGAAGCTCCCGGAGCCGCTTACTATCGAGACCCTGAGGAGCCATCAGGCCCGTCCCCTGGACATTACCATCGAAGAGTTTTTCGACGAGGTCGGGGCCGAGTTCAAACTGAACCCTGACCAGGCGAAAAAACTTGTGGATACCGTCTTTCGCCTTACAAAGGACGCGGTTGGCGAAGAGACGATAACAGAGGTCGAATTCGACATGCCCGCTGAAGTGGCCGAAGAGCTCGAAGCCGCGTAAACCTGTTTTTTTTCGTTATTGACGGTTGCGGAGCCGCAAATCCCGGATAGACTCTGTGAGAATAACAGGCAGACTTAAAGAGGAAATCATGCAGGCGTATATATGCGAGGCGT
>JACPGA010000221.1 GCA_016182705.1 Deltaproteobacteria bacterium | reverse complement strand
GAAGTGGACCATGCCTGAGACGTTCTCTATCATCTTGAGGAGTTCAGTCTTGTCCCTCTCACGCAGGAGCATCTCAAGCTCGAAGGAGGTGTCGAAATGGTCCTCAATAGCGGTCTTGCCCATTCCGGTCACTATTATGATCTCGGAAAGGCCCGACGCCTTGGCCTCCTCTACAGCGTACTGGATAAGAGGCTTGTCCACAAGGGGGAGCATCTCCTTGGGAATAGCCTTGGTCGCGGGAAGGAACCTTGTCCCAAACCCCGCTGCCGGAAAAACAGCCTTCTTTATTTTCATTATTCCCCTTACGAGTCCTTTCCTGATGAATTACACGGGGCCCTGCGGACAAAGGACTTTTATTATATCTGAAAAATTATTATAACGCTATTCAAGGGTGGCTTGTGAAGATTTAAACCGGACGTATATCATGGGGATAATAATAACTTTTCCATTATAAGTCAAGCGGCTGAGGTCAGGAGAGGGGCGTCAGGCCCGCGTACTTGATGGCGAGTTTTTTGAGCCCGGCCTCCTTGAAGTTCACGGTGACTTTAAGGTCAGGGCCAGATCCGCTCCTTTCGCGGATTATGCCGATCCCGAAGCTCGGGTGAGTTACCTTCATGCCGACTCTCCAGGGCTGGGACTGGTCTCCCATAGCCGGGGCCTCTGCCTCATGCTGGCTGCCTTCGGGGCTATAGTAGACCTCGTCAGGGGCGGTAAAGACTGTTTTTCGAACCGGCTTTGGCTCTTCGTTCACAACATCGATGTGCTCAGGGTCTATCTCGTCTATGAACCTCGACCTTACCTGATACCTCGATTCGCCGTAGATATTCCTGGCGCGGGCTGAAAACAGGTACAGCTCTTCCCTGGCCCTTGTCATGCCGACATAACAGAGGCGTCTTTCCTCCTCCAGCTGCTCAGGGTCGTCGGCGCTTCTTGAGTGGGGGAAAAGTCCCTCTTCCATGCCGACGAGGAAAACGGCCTTGAACTCGAGCCCCTTGGCCGAATGGAGCGTCATGAGGGTAAGCCTGTCAGACTTCTCTTCGTAGTTGTCGATGTCGCTTATGAGTGCGACGCTGTCGAGGAAGTCAGAGAGGGCTGCCCCGGGGTTCGCGGCTTCAAAATCTTTTATGGCGGAGATGAACTCGAAGAGGTTTTCTACCCGTTCAGTTGCCTCTTCAGTGTTCTCCTCCTGCCACATCATCATGTAGCCAGCGTCCTCAAGAAGCCGCAGGGCAAGCTCATGCAGGGCCATCTTTCCCATGTGCACACGGAAAGAGTCGTACGCCTCGATGAAGTCCTTTACCCTGGTCTTTGCCAGCAGGTTCCTGTCCTGGGCCTCCCTGAATGCTTCAAGAAGAGGTATGCTCAGGTCGTTGCTAATGGCAATGACCCTGTCCATCGTCGCCTTGCCTATCCCTCTTGGAGGCTTATTGACTATCCTCTGCAGGCTGATGGAATCATTGGGGTTCGAGATTATCCTCAAATAGGCAAGGGCGTCTTTTATCTCCATCCTGTCGTAGAACCTTACGCCGCCTACGATGGTATAGGGGATGCCCTCGCGTATGAGCAATTCCTCAAATACCCTGGACTGCGCGTTCGTCCTGTAGAAGACGGCGCAGTCCTTGTATGAAAAAGACTTCTCTGAAAGCCGGGCCCGGAGCTTTCTGACCACGGCACGGGCTTCGTCGTATTCGTCCCTGGCCTCCTCGTGCAAAAGGGGCGCTCCCTCGTGGTTTTCAGTCCACAGGGTCTTCTTGAGACGCTTGGCGTTGCGCTCTATTACGGAATTGGCCGCTGAAAGTATGTGCCTCGTGGAGCGGTAGTTCTGCTCAAGCCTCAGGACGGTCGCGTCCGGGTAGTCCTTCTCGAAATCGAGGATGTTCGCTATGTCCGCCCCCCGCCAGGCATAGATCGACTGGTCAGGGTCTCCCACGGCCAGAAGGTTCCTCGAGCCCGAGGCGAGCATGCCCGTCAGAGTGTACTGGGCCTTGTTCGTGTCCTGGTATTCGTCCACAAGGAGGTACTGGAAGTGGTTCTTGTAGCGGTCGAACACATTCGGGTGCTGCCTTAAAAGATTTATGGGTTCGCAGATGAGGTCGCCGAAGTCGAGGCAGCCCATCTCCCTGAGTTTTTTCTGGTAGAGGGTGTAGACCTTGGCGACGCGCTCGGCGATGAAATCGTCGACAGACTTTGCGTATTCGACCGCGCCTATGTTCTCGTTTTTAGCCTGATTTATACGGGAGAGCATGGCCTTGGGAGCGACCGTCTTCTCATTGAGCTTGAGGTCGGCCATGACCTGCTTGATGAGCGAGAGCTGGTCATCGTCGTTGTAGATGGTAAGGTCGTTTTGCAGGCCCAGCACCCTGGACTCCCTACTCAACAACCTCAGGCCCAGGGAGTGGAACGTGCCGAGCCACAGGGACTTCGCGCTCGCGCCGATGAGGTGGGCGAGCCGCTCCCGCATCTCTCCGGCGGCCTTGTTCGTGAAGGTCACGGCAAGTATGCTCTCAGGCGCGATGCCGAGCTTTTGCACGAGATAGGCTATACGCGCGGTCAGGACGCGGGTCTTTCCGCTTCCGGCGCCTGCCAGGATAAGAAGAGGCCCGTCGCCAAAAGTGACGGCCTCCATCTGTGTCGGGTTTAATGATTTTAAAAAGGGCATAAGTTATTGTAGGCTGCTGAAAAAGTCCATCTGCGTCGTTGTCAGCGTCGCTCGTCACTGCAGCGTACTTAAAAGTACGCCTCATTCCTTGCTCCTCGACGCCTTGCATATGGAGCTTTTTGAGTGGCCTTAACAAAATCGGAGTTTTTCAGCAACCTGGTTATTAGAGATTTCTAAACCGCAACGCGGCAGG
>JACPGA010000014.1 GCA_016182705.1 Deltaproteobacteria bacterium | reverse complement strand
GAAAAGGGGGCCTTTCGGCCCCCTTTTTTATTTCGTGTCCGGAAAATCAGGCGTCAGTATATGTCCATCATGGTATTGTAGACATTGAACTTGCCGGTTGGCGTTGCGAGTTTTATACGGTTTTTGACCTTTCTGGTCTTGTCGTCCAGTACGATTATCTCTCCATCCCTGTCCCAGACAGAGACCCACACCTCATCGCCTGCCTTATTGTACTCCATATGCACTATCTTCCCGTGGTCTGTGAGCTTCATGTTTACAGGCTTAGCGTCAAGGTCCTTCTTATTGAAGACGGTTATCGTCTGGGCGACCTCGAGGTCTTTGCTGAGAGTATTGTCGACCCAGATATTGTTGCTCACGGGATGGGTCTTTATGAAAAGGCCGTTTCCGGCCACCGGGAGCTTTCTGACGACTTTCCAGGCGTGTTCCTTGTGCTTTTCAGGGTCAGTGCCTATGACTGCCACCAGCGGCTCGCCAAGGTGGGGCGTGGCCCAGACAGGGCCGTATTTGGTATCGACCCAGTTGGCTCCTCTGCCGGGGTGGGGCTTATTGCCGGTCTCTATGAGGGCCGCCAGCTTCCTTTCTGTCGTGTCTATGGCGGCCACCCTGTTCCTCATGTTCGCCGCCACCATGAAGTACCTCTTTGAGGCGTCCCAGCCGCCGTCATGCAGGAACCTTTCGGCGTTTATCTTGGTCTCGGTCACTGTCCCCTGGTCGGCCTTGCTGTAATCGACCAGCAGTACGATACCGGTCTCTTTTACATTTATGACCCATTCAGGCGAGGTATGGGATGAGACTATGGAAGCGACCCTGGGCTCAGGGTGGAACTCGTTAGTGTCGTAGGTATAGCCCCTTGTTGAGACGACTTTCATGGGCTCGAGAGTGTCACCCTTCAATATCACATAATGCGGCGGCCAGTAATTCCCGACGACCGCGTATTTGTCTGTGAAGTCCCCGAGCTTGCCCTTGTATTTGCTCGTGTCTATCGACCTGGCGTCTATTCCGGTCTTTATCTCGGCCACTATGTTGGGCGGGGTCGCCCAGAGGTCTATCATCGTGGCCTTGCCGTCCCTTCCTATCGAGTACATGTACCTGCCGGAGGCCGAAGGCCTCAGGATGTGCACGGCGAAGCCGGTAGTAAGAGTAGCGAGGACCTCCTTGGTGTCGCCGTCGATTATGCTGACCTTGCCGATGTCCCTCTGTATGACGCCGAAGTAGTTCTGCCAGTTGCGCTTGGGCGGGGTTTTCGGCCTCTTGTCAACGGGTACAACGAGCTTCCATGACTCTTTTATCTGGTCCATGCCCCACTCGGGCGGCTGGGGCGGGTCCAGGTGCATGTATCTGGCAATGAGTTCGATTTCTTCCTTTGAAAGGATGTCCTTCCAGGGCGGCATGCCTCCGGGCGTGCCTTCGGTTATTATGGTGGCCATTGCTTCCACCGGGATGGCGATGGTCTTGGACGGCTCCAGGCTTGGCCCTGTCGCTCCCTTTCTCAAAGTGCCGTGGCAGCCTGCGCAGCGGTCAAAATATATCTGCTTAGCCTTCATGAAGTCTTCATCGTGCATCTTCCGGTCTTCGTCATTGTCATTGTTTTCGTCAGCAAGAACAGGGGCAGCCATGATGATCAGCGCGAATAACGCCACGAGGAAACTGAGCTTTCGGGCCATTGCAGTTCTCCTTCCTGAATAACATTAGACTGACTGTAAGGGATTGATATGGTGGAGGTCACAACCGGACCCAATATGGAAGTACTCTGGATATTATAGCTCACAGTTTGGATTTCTGCATGGCGCCCCCTTTCTTGACGCAATTTGATTCCCTGCTATATTTAAAAAGTGCTTACCAAAACCCTGCGGTGCCTATGAACAATCGCCGTCGTATTCAAAGCCTCCTGAATGTCATTTTGTTCATCTTTCTCATAACCCCGTCTGTTTACGCTGTTGAAGCAGCCCCGGGCATTACCGAAAAGACCGGAGCGTCAGTCCCCCTTGACGCCGCGTTCAGGGACGAGTCAGGCAATAGCGTGACTCTGGGCGACCTGCTGAAGGGGCCCATGGTACTCTCTTTCGCTTACTTCGGCTGCAAGGACCAGTGCAATACGGTGCTCTCCAATCTCGCCAATACTCTCGGCAGGACTAATGGGCTTGCGGGCAAGGATTTTCTCGTGCTGACCGTCAGCTTCGACGAAAATGACTCCCCAGTGGATGCCTTGAACAAGAAAAGGAATTACATGCCGGCGGCCCGAAGGCCGATGACCGACAAGGCGTGGAGGTTCTTAACCGGCGACAGGGCTTCCATAGAATCGCTCACAGGGGCTGTGGGATATGGCTTCCGGAAGACAGAAAAAGGATTTGACCATCCCGCGGCCCTTGCCGTGCTCTCCCCCGACGGCAGGATAATAAGGTATATCTACGGGAACTCATATCTTCCGGCGGACATCGAGATGGCGCTGCTGGAGGCGTCCGAGGGCAGGATAACGGCTTCCATTAAAAAAGCGATTCTTTTGTGCTTCAGCGATGAGCCAGGGGCAAGGGCTTATTTCATCTCCGTGCTCAGGGCAGTGGGCGTCGGCACGCTTGTATTCGCGGCAGGGCTTTTCATCTATCTTACGGCTTCAGGCAGGCCGGGCAAAAAGGACCCGAGATAATGGCCCATGAAGGAATAAGGGAAGGCAGCTACCTGTCCGCCGAGCCTGGAAGAGGGTGGCTTTCATCCTGGCTCCTCACGACCGACCACAAGCGCATAGGGATTCTATACCTCTGCTCCATCCTCTTGTTCTTTTCGGTCGGAGTCATCTTCAGCTTTCTCATGAGGCTCGAGCTGATATCCACGGGGCCGACCATAATGGCGGCCGACACTTACAACTCGTTCTTCACGCTCCACGGCGTCATAATGCTCTTCCTGTTTCTCATCCCGGTCGTCCCGGCCGTGTTCGGCAACTTCCTTCTTCCCATAATGATAGGCGCGCGCGACGTCGCTTTCCCGAGGATCAACCTGCTTTCATGGTACTTCTATATGGCAGGGGCGGCCCTGGCCATGGCCACTTTGATAATCGGCCCTGCTGACACGGGCTGGACTTTTTACGCCCCGTACAGCCTGAGGACAGGCTCCAGCGCCTCGCTTGCGGTATTCGCCGTCTTTGTTCTCGGCCTCTCTTCCATCTTGACCGGCATAAACTTCGTGACTACCGTTCACAGGCTCAGGGCGCCGGGCATGACATGGTTTCGGCTTCCGCTTTTTGTATGGGCATTATACGCGACCGCCTGGATATTTATAATAGCGACCCCTATACTCGGGGTGAACCTCCTGCTGGTGATCGCCGAGAGGCTTTTCGGCATAGGCGTCTTTGACCCGGCCAGGGGCGGAGACCCGATACTCTATCAACACCTGTTCTGGATATACTCGCACCCTGCTGTTTACATAATGGTGCTCCCCGCGATGGGGGCGATATCTGAAATAGTCCCGGTCTTCGCGAGGAGAGTCATCTTCGGGTACAAGGCCATAGCCTATTCGAGCATCGGCATAGCCGCGGTAGGCTCGCTCGTATGGGGCCACCACATGTTCGTGAGCGGCTTCAGTTACACGGCTGCTGTCTATTTTTCTCTCTTCACTTTCTTTGTTGCCATCCCGAGCGCCATCAAAGTCTATAACTGGGTAGGGAGCTTGTATACTGTACAAGGGCTCGATAGTTATGGACACCCCGTTCTACTACGCGCTGGCTTTCATATTTCTTTTTTCCATAGGCGGCCTGTCCGGGCTCATCCTCGGCGCGCTATCGGTCAATGTCCACCTGCACGACACCTACTTTGTCGTGGCCCACTTCCATTACATAAAGTTCGGGGGGGCGGCCTTCGGTTTTTTCGCGGCCCTCCATTACTGGTTCCCGAAGATATCGGGCAGAATGTACAACAGGAGGGTAGCCAACTGGGCGCATCGTCGGCTCGTGGATACTCGTGGCCGCGCTTTTTACCATGATAGGCAACCTTGTCGTGGCCGCCTTCAGGGGAAAGATTGCCCCGGCAAACCCCTGGGGCGCAAGGACCCTCGAATGGCAAATTCCTTCCCCGCCTCCCAGGGAGAACTTTGAGCAGATACCAGAGGTGACTCGCGGGCCCTATGACTTCAGGGAGGGCGCATGAACGGGACAACAGGCGCGCATTCTCACAGGGATTACACCGGCTCGAAAATAGGCATGTGGCTCTTCCTGTTTACCGAGTTCTTCCTGTTTTTCGGGCCCATACTCCTTTACACCATATTCCGGTTCAGGTACCCGCAGGCCTTCATAGAGGCAAGCCGGGCTCTCGATACCGGTGTCGGCGTTTTTAATACGGTCCTCCTTTTGACCAGCAGCCTTACCATGGCCCTCGCGATTACCGCGATGCAGAAGAATAAAAAGGGGCTCACGCTCATACTTCTGGGCGCGACGGTTTCGGCCGGGGCCGTGTTCCTCGTGAATAAATACTTCGAGTGGGGGGCCAAGATATCCCACGGCATCTACCCGGGCGGCGAAGCCCTTGCGGGGAACGCTGACGGCGGGGCTATTTTTTATGGGCTATATTTCTTCGCGACAGGGCTTCACGGTATCCATGTGCTCGCCGGAATGGTCATAATAATAGTCGCGGCTCTCATGGTGCATGAGGGAAAGATAAACTCGAAGGACTTTGTGAAGCTGGAGAACTCCGGGCTTTACTGGCATCTTGTGGATGTCATCTGGATTTACCTCTTCCCGATATTCTATCTAATAAGGTGATGAGATGGACGCAGAAGAGACAAAGCCTCACATAGTAGGTTATTCCGTGCTTTTCGCGGTCTGGGCGGCCCTTTTAGGGCTTACCTGGCTCACGGTGGGCCTGTCAGGGACAGGGCTGGGGAGCTTCGTCATAGTCGCCCCTTTCCTCATAGCATCGGTAAAGGCTTTTCTTGTAGTGGATTATTTCATGCACCTTAAATACGAGTCTGGCTTTTTCAAGTACATACTTTTGGTCGTGCTCGGCATGGTAGTGGTTGTCGCGTGGCTGGTTTATCAGGATGTCGCGTATCGGTACTAAGACATAAGGCTGCCTCTAAAAACAGATATTTTTTCTGAAGTCAAGGAAGGGTGGAAATAAAAAGCGCAGCATATATGACAATATGTGAGCATTTTTATTTACGCCCTGAGGCTTAAGGTCAGGAAAAAGAGCCATTTTTAGAGGTAGCCATAATAAAGAGGGCTGACCATGTTCTCAGCGGCTACGATGACAGGAAGGGACGTAGATCTCGCCTTCTGGGTGATAACGGGCATCTCAGCTGTTCTCTTTGCCGTTATCATCTTCTTCATGCTCTTTTTTGTTTACAGGTATCACCACAAAAGAAACCCTGTCGCAAGCGACGTCGAGGGCAACACCACGCTTGAGCTGTCGTTCCTGGGGATATCGGTGGCCATCGTGCTTGCCATGTTTCTTTTGGGATGGGACGGCTACAGGATAATAAGGGGGCAGGCTCCGGCTGATTCAATCGAGGTGAAGGCAACGGGGCAGATGTGGCTCTGGACATTCGAGTACGCCGGGGGCCGCCAGTCGAACACACTCATTTTGCCCTACAAAAAACCGGTGAAGCTCCGGATATTTTCCAATGACGTCATACACAGCTTCTATGTGCCCGCCTTCAGGGTAAAGCAGGACGCGGTGCCAGGGTCGGAAAAAGACCTCTGGTTTACGCCAGATGAGACAGGGACCTTCGACCTGTTTTGCGCCGAGTACTGCGGCACGGGCCATTCGGCCATGATAACCAAAGCGATAGTCGTCGGTGAGAGCGATTTTAACGCGTGGCTGGCAGGCAAAAAAGAGATAGGAGCCGTGCCAGTTGCGGCAAAGGAGAAGGGGGCCGTCTCCGGGGCCGCGAAGGGTAAAGAGCTCTACCAGTCAAAGGGATGCAGCGCGTGCCATTCTTTAGATGGCTCTCAGCTCATAGGCCCGACCTGGAAAGGGCTCTTCGGGAAAAAGGAAAATGGGAAGGAGCGCGAGGTCACGGTCGACGAGGCATACATAATCAAATCCGAGCACGAGCCGAACGCCGATGTCGTGGTGGGCTTCCAGCCAGTTATGCCGCCATCTCCCATGAACGACGAGGAGATAAAGGCGGTTATTGAGTTCATGAAGACGCTCAAGTGATATCAGGCTGCGCCCATTATTCAGAGGGGTAGGGAGAAGGGATCATTGCGAGCGAAATGAAGCAATCCCGTTTCTGCTCATTGCCAAAAGGCTCTTTGCGCGCTGTCGCGCTTTTTCTGTTTACCCGGCTCGCTCGCTTTCCCCCTCCTGCCCCCGAGCAGGCCCGCTTACCTTCCCCGCCCCCTTCGGGGGCATCCCTACAGCCCCGCCTGCTCGTCCTCCCCCCAACCTTATGCTTCGCTACGCCGGGTAAACCGTGCCTGGTTTAAAAACAAAGACGAGATTTGTTTTTGTATTGTCTTAACACATACCCCGTAACAGGGTGGAATGAGCCTGAGGGAGGAAGGGCGAATCTCGCCGAGGCTGCGGGAGCGCAGCGACCTCAGGGGCGCCCTTCGCGGATGGGGGAGGCAGTAAGCGAGTAGAGCCCTGTTACAAAGAGCGGCGACAGCCGTGTTACATAGTCTTTATGTGA
>JACPGA010000215.1 GCA_016182705.1 Deltaproteobacteria bacterium | reverse complement strand
ACCGCCAAAGTGAAAGTCGCTCCTGAGATCGAGGCTTCTCGGAAAGTCTGGGTGGTTAAGCAGGAATAATTCTTTCCCTCTCCCCTTGTGGGAGAGGGCAGGGGAGAGGGGTAAAAAACAAGCGAAACGAAAGTTCTTTTCTTTCATCCCCCTTTTCTAAAGGGGGACTGAGGGGGATTAACAGGTCTTTCAGGTATTATGTCATGCCTTCAAAAGTCTCAGCTATTACCCGGGTCCTCAAAACCATTGAAGTAGTCCATCTCGCCGAATCCGTTGAAGTAGTCCATCTCGCCCACCGGCCTTCTGAATGTGAACTTCAGCGGGTCGACCACAAGCTTTTCAGCCGCTACTCCCACGCTCCGGGTAGGTATGGTGAACGGAAGGCCCACGATGAAAACCGCCGCTCCAACGGCAGTGGCAACGATGCCAAGCGGCCTCGTTATGAGCACATCGAAAACTATGGCCGTCGAGGAAGGTTCTTCCTCCATGGTGGCTGCCTCGGCTGGAACGGCTGCCAGGGAGAGAATGACTGCCGCAAGCAGGAATGCCACCGTCCTTTTAAATGCCATACATACCCCCTCTGGCTTGGATATCGCAGGTTTTGAAAAAGGCGCGCCGCCGCATCGTTTCGCGACTTGGTAGATGATATAAATATAACTCTGGTTTTCAGTTTTGCAAGCAGGCTGCTCAAAAAGTCCCATCTGCGTCGTTGGCTTCAAAGCTCGTAATTGCGGCGTACAAACAAAGTACGCCTCATTCCTCGCTCCTCGACGCCTGGCATCTGGAACTTTTTGAGCAGCCTGAGTTATTCGGCATTTTCAGCAGCTTGCTAAGAAGCGGCCTCGACGAGCTGCCTGAAGGAAGGGTGGAACGGGCCGGCTACTATGGATTCCGTCAGCTCGTTCGTGGTCTGCAGGCCCATGCGTATTATGGGTATCCCGGCATTGTCCAGAAGCCTTTGGGCCTCGGCGCATACCTCGACCATCTCTTCCAGCTCCCACGGCCTGTAGTCACCGGCAAGGTACATTTTGTGCAAAGGCGTGTCTTTAAGTACGATGGAAGGATAGACGCGCACGAAGTCAGGCGCGAGCCTTATTACCTCGTTTACGGTCTTGATGACAGTTTCCCGCGTGTCGCCCGGAAGGCCGGGCATGAACTGGAGGCCTGTTTTCATGCCAAAGGCTTTCAGCAGGCGAACGGCTTCGGTAGTCTGCCTGGCGGTGTGTCCCCTGCCCGAAGCCTTCAAGACCTCATCGACCATGGACTGCACGCCTAACTCGATCGTGGCAACAAAGTACTCTTTCACAAGCGTGATTATTTTTTCGTCGATGTAATCCGGCCTTGTGGAAAGCCTCAAAGAGTCGAGGCGGCCCGATTTTACGAATGCCCCTGCTGCTTCAAGATAGCCCCTCTGAACATCGATGGGCAGCGCCGTGAAGCTTCCGCCATAGAACGCAGCCTCTTTTTCTCCCTTGCCCTTCCATGTGGAAAGGTAAGTCTCGATGGTCGCTTTTACTTCGTCAAGGCCGGGAAGGACGGAGCTTCCTGTGATGCCCTTCTGGTCGCAGAAGACGCACTGGTGTGGGCACCCGCCGAAAGGAATGAATATCGGGATTATGAGGCGCCTATGCCCCATGAACGGCCGTGCCCGCGTCCGCTGGCTCGGGGAAGAATTCGGCGAACCGCTCGAGCAGGTTCTTCAGAGCTTCTCCCGCGGCAAGCTGTTCAGCGTCTTTTTTCTTCGAGGCCGTTCCTTTTCCGAGCGCCTTGCCAGCAACAGAGACCTCGATATCAAAGGTCTTCCTGTGCGGAGGGCCTTCCTCTGAGATGAGCTTGTAGACCGGGGCCTCCTTGAAGAGCCTCTGCGAGTGCTCCTGGAGCCTGGGCTTGTAATCGAAATGCACCGGCTCGTCAAGTTCGCAGTCAAGGAGCGGGGAGAACATGACCTCTATGTAGTCGAAGGCTTTATGAAAGCCGTGATGGAAGTAGACGGCTGCGACAAAGGCCTCGAAGACCCCGGCCAGTATGGTCGGGTTCTCGTGCCCGCCGGTGCGCTTCTCGCCCTTGCCCAGCAGGAGGTGGGCATCCAGCCTGAGCTGGAGCGCGAGCTTGGCGAGCGCGTGCCTGTTGACGAGCCTTGCCCTCATCTTCGTGAGGTCTCCCTCGTTTATGCCGGGGTGCTTCCTGAAGAGCATGTGGCTTACGATGTTCGAGAGGATGGCGTCACCCAGGAACTCAAGCCGCTCGTTCGACTCCAGCCCTGAGCCTTCTTTTTCGTTCAGGTAAGACCTGTGCACGAAGACCTTTTTCAAGAGGTCCTTGTCGCTGAAGCTGAAAGGCAGGGTACTTGCGAACACTTCAAGTGAATGGGTTATCTTCAAAACGCCTCCTGCGGATTTTGAGGCCCAAGCGCCTCAGCCGTCATGCCCTCGCCAAAATGGGTAAGGAGCCTGACTCTGGTCAACTCTCCACGGAGCCCATCCTGCCCTTCGAGGAAAACCTGTATATAGTTCCTCGACCTTCCCTTCAAGAGCCCCGTCTTCCTGTCGCGCACGCGCTCAACGAGCACGCACTCTTGTTTTCCCTCGAAGGACTTGTGAAAAGCGTCCCTCTTTTTTAAATCGAGTTTATGGAGCTTTTCGCAGCGCTCTGTTATCACGCGTTTTTCCAGCTGGCCTGGCATGGATGCCGCCGGTGTGCCGCGCCGTATTGAAAACGGGAATATGTGAAGATATGAAAGAGGCAGGCTTGAGACCAGTGAGAAGGTGCTTTCGAATTCTGATTCGCCTTCGCCGGGAAAGCCCGCGATTATGTCCGCGCCGATGGATATGTCAGGCACTGACGCTGCGAGCTTTTCGACCTTTTCGGCGAAGAGCGCGCCCGTGTACGGCCTGTGCATCTTGCGTATGATGGCGTCGCTGCCGCTTTGAAGCGGCAGGTGCAGATGGTTGCAGATCCTTTTCGCGCTTTTCAGCAGGTCGATGAGCCTGGCCGTCACCTCGTCCGGGTCGAGAGAGCTTATCCTGAAGCGGCATGGGTAATCTTTTTTTTGTATCAGTTCCACAACAGATGTCAGGTCAGAGGGTTTGTCGAAGTCGCCGCCATAGGCCCCGAGGTGTATGCCGGTGAGTATTATCTCCCTGTAGCCGGATTCCACGAGAGAGTCCAGCTCGCGTTCGACCTCATCCAAGGGCAGGCTCCGGGACAACCCTCTTGCCTTTGGGATGATGCAGTAAGAGCACGACCTGTCGCAGCCTTCCTGTATCTTGAAGTTTGCCCTCGTGCGCCCTGAAGATGACTTGGCGCGAAGGCTCCAGGGCGTACCAATCTGCCACTCGCCTATCTCCTTTACCGGAGAAGCCTGCCT
>JACPGA010000214.1 GCA_016182705.1 Deltaproteobacteria bacterium | reverse complement strand
CCTGCTGGCCGAACATTTCGAGAAAAAAGGGTTTTTCCCCGAGGCGTCCGGGTATTACACGCTCGCCTCTCAAGCCGCTAAAAACGGCTCGCTTTCTTCTCTCGTCATGTTCCGGAAGGCGAGGCTTTTGTTTTTTGACCACAAATACTCCGAGGCAAAAGACCATTTCAAAAAGGCGCTTGATGCCGGCTATATCGACGCAAGGGGCTGGCTTGCCAGCGCATGCATAATAAAAGGCGAGCTAGATCTGGCATGGGACAACTTCGGCGCGCTCAAGAAAAGCGCCAGCGAGCTCGACCCCATAACGGCTCTCGGCCTTGCGGACATGCACCTCGTTAAAGGCAAATTCCAGGAAGCGCGCTATATATTCGCCTCAATGAGAGCAAGATACCCGAAGGAAGGGCTCGTTGCCACCTACCTCTTCATAAGGGAAGGGGATGCCCATTTCCTTGAAGGCAAAAGAAGTGAGGCAATCGACCTCTATTCCAAGACTAAGGAAAAGCTCAAAGGCGAGGCGTGGGCCATTGCCTCGCTTTCGCTTGCCGACGCGTACTTCGTGATAGCTACGCGCGAAGAGATGGAGAAGGCGGAAAAGATGTACGAGGCAGTGGCAGGCGGCGGTTACGAAGGTTCCCCCATAACGCATATGAGGCTGGTGGCCTCGCGCATGGCTCTCGGCAGGCACCGGGAAAGTTACGATATCATAAAAAAATTCCACGCCGCCTATCCGACAAGCCCATTGAGACAGGACATGAACAGGGTCTCCTCGGCGCTGTTTTATAACTGGATAGACTTCCTCATAGTTAAAGAAGACCATCTCGGAGCCGTGAAGCTTTATTCCGAGACGCCTCTGTCAGTGCCCTTCGGAAAAAAAGCCGAAGTAAGCCTCAAGATAGGAAAGTCATGCAAGGCTTTAGGCCTTTTAAGCGAGGCCGCAAAGCACCTTAATATCGCCATAAAAATAGGCGACGGCGCTGTCGCTGAAGAGGCGATGCTCCTTCTGGCTGGCATTTACCTCGATCAGAACGACAGCGGTTCCGCGGAAAGACTCATAAGGGCATTTGGCACAAGATTTCCCAGGACAAAGAGGACTGCCGATGTCGAGCGGCTGGCCGCGAGGATGGCTTTCATAAACAAGGATTATAAAACGAGCGCGAATTTATTGAACGGCGCGTCTGACCCGGGCCTTCTTGCAATGAAGGCGAATTCCCTGGCCAGGACCGGAAAGTCAAAAGAAGCGACAGCAAGTTTCGAGAGCGCGGCGCGTACATACGATGAGAAAGGCGAAAAGGACGCGGCCTCCGGGGCGTGGCTCCGGAGCGCTGACGCGAGGTTCGCCTCTGGTGATTACATTGGCGCGGCCGAAGCCTATAGAAAAGGCATGGACTCCGGCGCGGGAAAAAAAGAGGACAGGTCCTGGGCATTGTACAGGCTTGCCAGGTGCTACTCAAGCCTGGGCATGAAAGACAAAGAGACTGAGACGTTGAAGGAATTGAAGGCCCTGGGAGGAGAGTTCAACCAGTGGTCGGAAAAGATTTACGAAAAGGCGAAAAGCCTTTAAGGAGGGTTCTGTATGAACGAGCAGCTGCCTGTAGAGCTACTGAGCGACGCTTTCAATGTATTCAGGGACGCGTCAAGGAAACTCGAAGAGCAGTACGCGCTCCTCGAAGACAGGATAGACGAGCTGTCAATTGAACTCGCGGAAAAAAACAAGGCCATAGAACGGACAAGGCGTCTGGCCGCGATGGGAGAGATGGCCGCCAGGGTGGCCCATGAGATAAGAAACCCGCTCGGCTCGATGGCCATTTTCGCGAACCTGCTGGAAAGGGAGCTTGCGTCCGAGCCGGACAAACAGCGGCTCGCCAATCACGTATCAACAGGCATAAAGTCCCTCGATAACCTGCTTTCCAACATGCTCCTTTTCGCAAGCTCCCCTGAAGCAAAGCTCAAGCCTGTCGACATGAGAAAAGTCATCGAAGAATCGCTGCTTCTCGCGAAAGGGCACGACAGGAGCGATGTTTCCGTGAGGGCCGAGTTCTGCGGCCAGACCTCCATAATGGCCGACGGCGTGCTCTTGAGGCAGCTTTTCCTGAACCTCATAATAAACGCCATCGACGCCATGGACGAGGGCGGCTCCTTGAAGATACGCACGAGGGTTGTAGAAGACAGGCAAAGGTACATGGAGATAAAGGTAAGCGACACGGGCAGGGGCATAAGAAAAGAGCATATTGACAGGGTCTTTGACCCGTTCTTTTCGACGAAGGACCGCGGCACCGGATTGGGGCTTGCCATCGTTTCAACGGTAGTCAACGCCCACAGCGGTTTTATCGACGTGGACTCTGTTGCCGGAGAAGGAACGGCCTTTACCATAGGCCTTCCCATGCTGAGGGAGTACAGGATATGAGACGCGTTCTGGTGGTGGACGACGAGCCGGGCATGAGGCTCGCCATAAAGGAGGCCCTTACCCGCAAGGGTTACGAGGTGGGCCTTGCGTCCAACGGCATTGAGGCGCTTGCCGAATTTTCAAAATCCAGCTACGGCATGGTCATAAGCGACATGAACATGCCTGGCATGGGCGGCATGGAGGTCTTGCGCGCTGTGAAAAAGGCCTCTCCCCATGTGCCGGTCCGCCTCATAACCGCCTTTGGCACCATAGAGACCGCGGTCGAGGCTGTAAAGGAAGGCGCGATAGACTTCATACTGAAGCCCTTTACCCTTGAGATGCTCGAGCAGATGGTCGAGAAGTCTTTCAGCACAAGGGAGGCTGTCTCCGACTTCGAGGCCAGGGGCAAGGCCATGCTCGCCAGAGGCCCGGTCATGCAGAAGGTAGTATCAATGGCCACGGTGGCCGCCAGCAGTGATGCCACTGTGCTCATATCCGGCGAAAGCGGCACGGGAAAGGAACTTCTCGCCAGGTTCATACACGAGATGAGCCCGAGAAAGAATAAGCCCTTTGTCGCGGTCAACTGCGCGTCGATTCCGGAAGGGCTCCTTGAAAGCGAGCTGTT
>JACPGA010000016.1 GCA_016182705.1 Deltaproteobacteria bacterium | reverse complement strand
TAATAGAGAAGGTATGCGAGCTCACTGGCTGGAGTTATGGCGAGGTCTGGATACCAAAGCCGGATGGTTCCTGTATGGAGCACAGCAAAATCTGGCGCGGGAGCGCCCCTGAGCATGACAGGCTCGCCGAGTCCAGCAGATCCACCTGTGTTTTGCCCGGGTCAGGAGTGCCGGGCAGGGCCTGGCTTGAAAAGAAGCCTGTATGGGTAAGCGATATTACGGTAAACGGCGACCAATTCGTAAGGGCCAAAGCCGCGGAGGAAGCGGGGATCAGGAGCGCCGTCGGCGTGCCTGTCATAGAGAACGGACATGCGCTCGCGGTACTGGTCTTTTTAATGTCAGAGCATATTGAACAGGACATCCGCATGATGAGCTTTGTCGAGGCCATAACCGCCCAGCTCGGCTCAAGCCTGCAGAGAAAGCTCGCGGAAAAGGCCCGCATTGAGATCCAGCAGAGGTATGAGGGACTTCTGAACAGCATCACCGTCGGGGTGTACAGGGACACGCTTTCAGTGGATGGCCGCCTGCTGGAAGTGAATAAAGCCCTTGTAACAATGCTGGACGGGGACACGGACCAGGACATACTCTCCCGGAGTTCCGCTGACTTCTATGTTGACAAGGCCAGGCGAGCCGAGATCGCCAACAGGCTCCTGAAAGACGGTTTCATCAGGGGCGAAGAGGCGGAACTCGTCACTGTCAAAGGCAGAAGGATCTGGGTGTCCATCTCGGCTGTGAAAAAGACAGGTTCTGAGTGCGGTGAATGCGTGGACGGCATTTTCGAGGACATATCCGAGCGCAGGAGGCTGGAAGAGCAGCTCAGGCACGCGCAGAAGCTGGAGGCCGTGGGCCAGCTCGCCGGCGGCATCGCGCATGATTTCAACAACATCCTTACGGCAATGATAGGCTACGGTCACCTCCTGCTCATGAAAAAGGGCGAGGACGAGACAGTCAGGAATTACGCGGACCACATGCTTACCCTCTCTGAAAAAGCCGCGCACCTCACGCAGAGCCTGCTCGCGTTCAGCAGAAAGCAGGTGATGAACCCGCAGCCGCTTGAGCTCAACGGACTCATAAGGAGAGTCGAAAAGATACTGGTCAGGCTCATCGGCGAGGAGGTCGAGCTCAGGGTCAGTCTTGCTGAAAAGGATATAAACGTCAAGGCAGACCCCATGCAGATGTAACAGGTCTTCATGAACCTTGCCACGAACGCGAGGGACGCCATGCCGGGCGGAGGAACGCTTGTCATTGCGGCAGAGGTGGTGGAAGTGGGCTCGGAGTTCATTACTGCGCACGGCTATGGAGAAAATGGCGAATACGCGCTCATCACTGTTTCAGATAGCGGCGACGGGATGGATATCGAGACCCAGAAAAGAATATTCGAGCCTTTTTTCACCACAAAAGAGGTGGGCAAGGGCACCGGGCTGGGTCTCGCGGTAGTCTACGGCATCATAAAGCAGCACAATGGATACATCAATGTCTACAGCGAGCCTGGAATGGGCTCAATATTCAAGATTTATCTGCCGATAATAGAGGCAAGCGAGCAAACCCTTGAGACTGAGCGGCAAGAGGGGTTTCAAGGCGGTAATGAGACGATCCTTCTCGCGGAGGATGAGCGGGAAGTAAGAGAAGTGAACAGGAGCATTCTCGAAGAGTTCGGGTACCGCGTCATAGAAGCTGTTGACGGCACGGACGCGGTGAGTAAGTTCATCGAGAACAGCGAGGATATCGATATTCTGCTCATTGACCTGATAATGCCTAAAAAGAACGGCAGGGAAGCCTATGAGGAGATTGTCAGGGTCAAGCCGGATGTCAAGGCGATATTCCTGAGCGGCTACGCGGCGGATATGATGCGCTCAAGAGGGTTGATCGGGGCCGCAACGGATTTCATCTGCAAGCCTGTTGCCCCGGGTGAGCTGTTGAAAAAAGTCAGGGAGGCTTTGGATAAATGAATTCAGAAAGGCCCGGGACTGTCATAGTCGTCGATGACAACAACTTTGTGCTTGAAAGCACGTCCATGCTCCTTTCCGGCCACGGCTATGGCGTACACCAGTGCTCGAATGCTTCGGAAGCCGCGGTGAAGTTCGCTGACTCAGAGGTGGACGTGGCCATGAACGGGGATATACCCGTCATACTCATGACAGCCTACGCGGAACTGGACGTGGCCGTTAACGCCATAAAAAAAGGGGCTTTTGATTTCATCATAAAGCCGTACAAGCCCGAGTACCTCCTCCATGCCATCGAAAAGGCTGTGAAGTACAACCGGCTCATAAGAATCGAGAAGAACTACAAGCACCACCTCGAGGATGAAGTCAGGAAGCGCACGAGCGAACTGGCCGCGGCCCTTACTATGGTCAAGGACATGAGCAGCGAGCTGGTCCACAGGATAACGTCGGTTGCCGAGTACAGGGACAGCGACACCGGCGCGCACATCGGCAGGATAGGGATTTACTCGGGCGCTCTTGCCAGGGCGCTCGGCCAGAGTCCCGAGTTCGTGGAGGCGATAGCGTTCGCCAGCCCCATGCACGATATCGGCAAGGTCGGCATACCGGACAGCATACTGCTGAAGCCGGGGCCGCTTACGAAAGAAGAGTTCAACGTCATGAAGGGGCATACCCAGATCGGCGGCAGGATGCTCGCCGACTCTCCCTATCAATCGGTACAGACCGCCGCTTCGATAGCCAGAACCCACCACGAGCGTTGGGACGGCTCAGGGTACCCTGCCGGGTTCAGGGGCGAGGAAACGCCGCTGGAGGGCAGGATAGTGATGATAGTCGACCAGTACGACGCGCTGCGCAGCAAAAGGCCTTACAAAGAAGCATTGAGCCACGAGGAAGCCCTGCGCATCATAACAAAGGGCGATGGCAGGACCAGGCCAGAGCATTTTGACCCCAGGCTCCTTGAAGCGTTCCTTGATATAGCGCCCGAGTTCAACGAGATATTCACGCGGAACAGCGATTAGCAGGGTTGCTGAGAAAATCTTTGAGAGAACCTTTTTGTAAAAAGTTTCTCTCAAAAAGATTTCAGCAACCTGTCAGAGTTTGTAGCCGATCTTTCTGAGGAACGCCCTTCTTTCTTCTATGTCCTTTTGACCTTCAGCCATAAGCGGGCTGAAGCCGTCAACCACACCAAGTACGCCCTTGCCCTGGCTGGTCTCGATGATTATTACCTGTAGAGGGTTTGCGGTCGCGCAGAATACGCTGGCGACCTCGGGGCAGGCCTTTACCTGGTTAAGTATGTTGATGGGGAACGCTCCCTTGAGGATGATGACGAACAGGTGGCCAGCGCCGATGGCCAGGGCATTTTCAACGGCAGCTTTCTTTAAACCTTCGTCATTTCCTTCCGAGCGGACAAGGCGCGGCCCTGATGCCTCGCACAGGGCAACGCCGAACTTCGCCTCCGGCACTGTTGTCCGCACGGCCTCATAAAGGTCTTCGACAGTCTTGATGAAATGGGTCTGGCCGAGGATTATGTTGGCTCCCTCGGGAATGATGGCGCGTATGAGTTTCAGCTCCATTTTATTCCCATGTTAAAAGGTTACCAGAGACGCCAGAGGAGTCAAACGCCGCCCTTGAGCTCTTCGAGGATGGAAGGCCCGGAGCTTGTGCCAAGTCTTTCCGCCCCGGCATTCAACATGGACAGGGCATCCGCGAGGGTTTTTATCCCTCCCGAGGCTTTGACCTGGATTCTCCCTTTGGCGGCGACGGCGAGAATTTCCACATCCCGCCTGTCCGCGCCTTTGGCAGCGAAGCCGGTGGAGGTCTTCACGAAGTCAGCGCCGGACTCGACGGCTGCTTCGAGGGCGGAAAGCTTTTCCTGGTCTGTCAGGTAGCAGGTCTCTATTATGACTTTGATTACCGCTTCAGGCAGGGCGCGCACAATGGAGCCTATCTCAGCCGTTACGAATGGGGCGTTGCCGGATTTAAGCCTTGAGATATTCATGACGATATCTATTTCGGACGCGCCGTCGTCAAAGGCGGCCCTGGCCTCGAGGAGCTTGACGCCCGGCACCTGAAAGCCGAGCGGGAACCCGGCAACCGTCGACACCAGCGTCTTTGATGAGCCCAGCAGGCGGGATGCCAGCGCCACGTGGCAGGGCGGGACGCACAGGGTGGCGAAACCCAGGTTTGATGAGCGCTCGATGAATTCGATCACCTCATTTTCGGCCGTCTCGGGTCTTAACATTGTCTGGTCTATGCGGATCGCGAGCTCTTTTATATTCATGAACCGAAAATAGCAGATTACTCCTTTAATGGCAAGTTGCCAATCTAATCGCTCTTTAATGTTTCATGCCCTATCATTAAAAATGGCCACAGGCAGGTATAATTGCGCTGACAGGATTTTCAAGGCTTGGTAAAATCCTTCGCCGGTTGACGAAGCGCAAAAACCCGTGATATCATTTGAAAAAAGATTGAGGAGGCAATGATGGAGGATAGAGAGCGCGTCCTTGTGGACGTCTGGGATTGGCCGACAAGGGTGCTGCACTGGGTTAATGCGCTCTTGATAATATCCATGATCGTGCTCATTCTCGGGGTGGAGTGGATGGGAGAGTTAGGCATCGAGAAGAAGCTGCGCCGTCCAGTAAAGGAATGGCACTCCTGGCTCGGCCATGTATTCATGATAACCCTTTCCCTCAGGATAATCTGGGGGTTTATCGGAAACAAATACGCGAGATGGTCTGACATATTGCCGCTGAAGAGCTGGCAATGGAACGCCATCGGTCACAATATAAAGTGGTACCTGAGCGGGTTCAAGGGAAGGGCCGCGAAAGCCATCGGACATGACCCTCTGGCCGCTGTCTTCTACACGGTCCTGTTCATCGTGCTCATAAGCCAGGCCGTCACCGGCATGCTCCTTTCCGGGGCCGAATTCAATACCTTCCCGGGCACGCTCTTTACCGCCGGTATGAGCGAAGAGGCGCTTGAGGGACTTGAGCATTCACTCGAAGGGCTGCACGAGGCAGGACTCGTTTTTCTCCTCTTTTTCATAGCTGCCCATCTTATAGGGCTTGTGGCGCATGAGTTGAAGGAAAAGACGGGCCTTCTTACCTCGATGGTAAACGGGAAGAAGTGCCTGCCCAGGGAAGACATTGACCGCTAACCCACAATAAAGAGCGAGATGACCATGAGGATATTGATTGTTGAGGACGAAAAGGACCTCGCGGCTATTATAAAGCAGGGGCTTGAGGAAGAAGGCTACGTTGTTGATGTCGCCCACGACGGGGAAGAGGGCCTTTACATGGCCGAGACCTACCCCGTTGATGTCATGGTACTCGATGTGATGCTGCCGCTCATGGACGGGCTCACAGTGCTGAGCAACCTCCGTAAAAAGGGCGTCCAGACGCCGGTGATACTGCTTACGGCAAGGGACGCGCTCATAGACAAGATAAAGGGACTTGATACCGGCGCTGACGACTACCTCACCAAGCCTTTTGTTTTCGAGGAGCTCCTGGCGAGGATAAGGTCTCTGATGCGCCGCAAGGGTACCGTGAAGGAAGCCGTCATAAGGATAGCCGACCTTGAGATCGACACGGCGAGTCACCAGGTCAGGAGGGCCGGGAAATCCATAGCGCTGTCGGCCAAGGAGTATTCGCTCCTGGAGTTCCTGGCCTACAGGAAGGGCGCGGTGGTGAGCAGGACTGACATCGTCGAGCACATCTATAACGAGGACGCCGACATGGATTCCAACGTGGTCGACGTGTACATCAATTACCTTCGCAACAAGATAGACAAGGAGTTCTCCGGCAAGCTCATTCACACAGTGCGCGGAGCAGGCTACATACTCAAGGAAGAGTAGATTCTGCGGGTCAAATGCTGAATTCCATCAAATTAAAACTTGTTATCTGGTTCGTCATCGTCTTCTCGTTTTTCTTCGCGGGAATCGAGCTGCTCCTTTACTACAAGCTCGAGGACCTCACGGTGAAACTCGCGGACGAGCACGTGAACTCCGAGATACAGACGCTCGCGAACCTCATGGCCATAGAAGAGGTGCAGGGCAAGCTGGAAAGCGAGCTTCAGGAGCTTGGGGCCGCTGTCACCGGCGTGTACGCCGAGAAGCTCTCTGGCCATTATTACCAGATTGTATCCGATGACGGGCACATACTGGTGCGCTCGCCTTCGCTCGCGCTCGCGGACGAGGCTCTCCCCGTGCTCAAGCCCTCGCACGAACCAGATTACAGGACTATTGCCGGGCCAAACGGGGAGCATGTCCGCATGCTCTCCCAGACCTTTGATTTTTCCATAGGCAGGCTCACTTTTCAGGCCGCCGATTCCCTTGACGAGACCTACGAGCTCATGGGCTCGTTCAGGAAAATAGTGCTGCTGGCTTTCCCCGCCGTTTTCATAATCTGCGGAATAGGAGTCTTCCTCATAACGAGCTGGGCGCTCAAATCCCTCAAGACCTTTACAGTGAAGGTCGGCCAGATAACAGAAGAGAACCTCAGCCAGAGGCTCGAGGAAAGGGGCGTGGCCGCTGAGCTCAAGCCCCTTGCCGCGAGCTTCAACACCATGCTCTCCAGGCTCGAAGAGTCGTTCTCCAGGCAAAAGCAGTTCCTTTCGGACGCTTCCCACGAGCTGCGGACCCCTACGACCATCATAAAGAGCTTCTGCGACGTCACGTTGAGCAGGGAGCGCGGCGCGGCAGACTACAAGGAATCCATAAAGAAGATCGGCGACACGGTCAACAGGATGTGCGACATCATAAACCGCATCCTCGTCATATCGAGGATGGATAACAAGACTATTCAGTTCAAGCCAGTTAAAATAGACCTCATGGACCTCATGAAGGATGTGAAAAAGCTCATAGAGCCGTCTGCCGCTAACAAGGGCATCAGCATCGACATTGAAGGCAAGGGCGTCGTGGTGAAGGGTGACAGGGAAGGGCTTACAGAGGTCTTCACCAATATCGTCGAGAACGCGATAAAGTACAACCGGCCCGAAGGCACAGTGAGCATAGACGTCAACGAATACATGGGCAGCGCCATCGTGAAGGTGGAAGACACCGGCATGGGCATACCAGAGGAAGAGATCGAGAAAATATTCGACAGGTTCTACAGGGTCGACGCCAGCCGCGGGCTGACTGTCGGGAGCGGTCTCGGCCTGTCGATAGTGCGTACCATTGTCGAGGCCCACGGCGGCAAGGTCGAGGTAAAAAGCCAGGTCGGAAAGGGCAGCGCCTTTATCGTCTCCATGCCCAAAAACATCTAAGGAAACTCTGATTTATTCATTGATTTGTTATTGCGAGCAAAGCGAAGCAATCTCGTCTTTAGATAAATCAAACGATT